>JAHHQY010000021.1 GCA_020026115.1 Actinobacillus sp.
ATAAAAACGACGGTTTTCTACATGCACATAACCGCGATCTTGAATGGTTGAAATAATCGATGCGTAAGTAGATGGTCGCCCAATGCCTCGTTTTTCTAATTCACGCACTAAGGCGGCTTCATTGAAACGAGCAGGCGGTTTGGTGAAATATTGTTGTGGTTCAAGCGCTTCTAAAGTCAGTTTTTCTCCCATACTTAAAGCAGGCAAACTTTGGTCTTCATCTTTTTTGCTTGTTTGCGGTAATACTTTCGTCCAACCTTCAAAACGTAATACACGACCACGCGCTTTAAAGGTGTAATCCCCCGCTTGAACTTGTAATGTTGTGCTATCGTATTTTGCTGGTGGCATTTGGCAAGCAACAAACTGACGCCAAATTAAGTCATATAAACGCATAGCGTCATTATCTACCCCTGTTAACGCTTGAGGCAGTAATTGAATGTCTGAAGGACGAATCGCTTCGTGTGCTTCTTGAGCATTTTCTTTGCTCGTATAAAAGTTTGGTTTTTCAGGTAAGTATTCCGCACCGAAATTTTCGCCAATATAATTTCGCACCATATTTAGGGCATCTTGACTTAAGTTTGTGCTGTCGGTACGCATATAGGTGATGTAACCTGCTTCATACAAACGTTGTGCCAAGGTCATGGTTTTTTTCACACCAAAACCTAATTTCGTACTCGCACTTTGTTGTAAGGTTGAGGTAATAAATGGCGCTTTGGCGCGCGATGTTGTCGGTTTGGTTTCAATACTGCTGACTTCATATAACGCATTTTGCAAGAAATCTACGGCTTTTTGCGTTTCTTCGCCATTGTGTAAGTGAATTTTTTTGCCTTGATAATCGCTTAATTCTAATTTAAGCATCGCTTTTTGCGCATTCTTCACTTGTGCAGAAATTTGCCAATATTCTTCTGGTTGGAAGGCTTTAATTTCGCGTTCACGCTCAACTAACAATTTTACTGCAACGGATTGTACGCGCCCTGCTGATAAGCCTCGGGCAACTTTTTTCCATAATAATGGGGAAACCATAAAGCCTACAACGCGATCTAAAAAACGGCGAGTTTGCTGAGCATTTACTCGATCCATATTTAAATCAGCTGGTTTTTCAAAGGCTTGTTTAATGGCGTTTTTGGTAATTTCATTAAATACCACACGACTAAAACGTTCTTTTTCACCGCCAATCACTTCACGCAAATGCCAAGCGATAGCTTCTCCTTCTCTATCCAAATCGGTTGCGAGATAAATATGGTCGGCTTTTTTCGCAAGGCTTTTTAATTCTGCCACAACTTTTTCTTTGCCTGGCAAAATTTGATAATTGGCTTTCCAATCATGGTAAGGGTCAACCCCCATACGTTTAACTAAAGCTAAACGTTCACGTTCTGCTTTAAGGCGTTGTTTTTCTTCCGCACTTAAACCTTTTGTTGAAAGAGGTTTGGCTTTTTCTTTATTGCCAGAACCTGAAACCGGCAAGTCACAAATATGACCAACGCTTGATTTCACCACATATTGGCTACCAAGATATTTGTTAATGGTTTTCGCTTTTGCTGGAGATTCCACAATCACTAAGGATTTACTCATTGATTTTTCCTAATATTGTTAAATTAAGCGTAGTTAATAAAATTAAAACTAAAAAACTATTTTTCGGCGCGAAGGCCTTTTTGTTCTATTTATTTTGTCGGTAAATGGTTTAACAAGCTAGAGTTTGCTTGAACTTGTTGGAAAAACCATTCGACAATAAAGCCAAAATGCGGAATAAGTTGCGATGTTTTCCACATTTCAGTTTGATGAATTTGGGTAAAGGTGTCGGCAAAAAATAATAAAGCGGAAACAATCAATACACCGCGTAATAAGCCAAAACATCCGCCGAGAACACGATCTGTTCCCGTTAAGCCTGTTTTATCCACCAGTTGACCTAATAAGTAATTGATTATGCCACCGATAATTAAAGTTGTGACAAATAAAATACCCATGGCAATGCCGTTGCGTAAATAAGGACTTTCAATTTGTGTAATATAACTTGCCAAATACGGATAAAATTTTGCGGCAATAAAAAAGGCTACAATCCAAATAGCCAAGGACATAACTTCCCGTACAAAACCGCGCAATAAACTTATCGCAACAGAAAACAAGGTAATGCTGATGATAATCCAATCAATATAATTATTCATACTGCTCCTTTTTTGATTATTTTTTTAAGTAAGTAAAAACAGAAAATCCCCAAGGGTTCAACTTGGGGAGTTTTTTATTATTTATTTTTTTAGTCGTGTTTCGCAGAATTTTGTGTATTGGCTTTCACGTCAGCGAAATCTTTTGTATATTCTGCATTCGCTTTAGCACTAATTTCTACACGACGATTTGGCCGTAGGCATTCTTTTAACATTTTACCTGTTACGTCGTCACAAGCTTTCACTTGATCTTTTTCACCGTAACCTACTGCGGTAATTTTCGCTTTTACGCCTTCTGCAATTAAAGCCTGTTTTACAAAATCTGCACGGCTTTGAGATAAGGCTAAATTATATTTTTCAGAGCCTAAACGGTCGCTATAAGCGGCAACTTCAACATCTTCTGCGTGCATTTTTTCTAATTTTTGTGCGATAGCTTTAATCAATTCTACGCCATTTGCTTGTAAGCTTGCCTTATCGAAGTCAAATAATAAATCCGCAGAAAGAGTGAATTTTGTTTTTTCTGCGCAAGATTTTGGCCACCAATAGAAATTTTGTGCATTCATTTGTTTGTCAAAAAGGATTTTATATTGACAAATTTTATGCTCGCCGTTTTCACGATAGTTAAATACGTAATCCCATTCGCGAACACCGTAGAAGCCTTCATTAAATTGCGGATTGCCGATCAATTGACGAATTTGATCTTTTTTCATTCCGCGTTCAATGATACGCACATTCGTCCAATTTGGCCAAGAACCTACTTGTGTAGGACTTGATACAAACGTGTCTTTTTCAATTTTTGGCCAAACCAAATGGTCAGATGAACCATCGGTTGTGACTTTACTTAAGTTTCCGCAAGCTGTAAGAGAAATAACAGCAAGGCCAGAAATTAAAGTACGAAAATATTTCATAATTTACCCCATTTTTAGTATAGATTTTTAAAACGCCTACATAATAAGGAAAAAACTTGTGTAAGTAAATGATAAAAATCCTTTTTTAGCATTTAAGCAATATGCGTACGCGAGTTACGTTGTAACAGTCGTTCCACTAACTGCACGCTCGTCTCTTCTGCTTGTTGACCTACTTTTTGTAAAAAACCTTTTTTCATTTCGTATTTTACACTGATAACTACCGCATCTTTTTGTGCTAATTTTTCCATCAAAACATCGTCACTTGTGCGAATTTCATCAATTAAATTTAATGCTAAAGCTTGTTGGCCAAACCAATGTTCCCCCGTTGCAATTTTGCTCATATCTAAACTTGGGCGATTTTGAGCAACAAATTGTTTAAATAAATCGTGGGTTTCATCTAATTCTTGTTGGAATTTGGCTTTGCCTTTTTCAGTATTTTCGCCCAATACGGTTAACGTGCGCTTATATTCGCCTGCAGTCATAACGTCGACATCCACATCGTGTTTTTTCAGTAAGCGATGTACATTAGGTACTTGGGCTACAACGCCAACAGAGCCTAAAATAGCAAAAGGTGCAGAAATCAGTTTATCCGCTACGCAAGCCATCATATAACCACCGCTTGCAGCGACTTTATCCACCATGATGGTTAACGGAATTTGATGTTCTTTTAAACGCATAAGTTGCGCTGCCGCTAAACCATAGCCATGCACCACACCGCCAGGACTTTCTAAACGCAGTAAAACTTCATCTTTTTCTTTTGCCGTGGCTAAAATTGCGCTAATTTCTTTTGCTAAAGCGGGCGTTTCACTTGCGTTAATGTCGCCTTTAAAATCCAATAAATAATAATGTTGCTTGCGCACTTGCTTATCTTTATTGGCTTTCTCTTTCGCTTTTTGTGCTTTTTTCTCCGCTTTTATTTGTTGCTTTAAGGCTTTTTCATCAAGATGAAAATGAGCCATTTTTTTATTATTTTCTGCGTATTTTTCAGATAAATTCTTTAACACTAAAGAACCTTCTGTTTTATGCCTTTTCAAGGCAAATAACGAAAAACCCAACACAATAAAAATTAACGCGACCGTTATCAATTTTAATAAAAATAAGCCGTAGCCCATAAAAAACTCAGACCACATCATTTATCTCTCCTTCCTTTGAATAAATTTTTCTGAAGAAGTGATCCTATCGAAAAATAACTAAATTACAAGTCATTCATAAAAGAAAAATTTTATAAAATAGCGGTTTAAAAATCTCTTCGTTTGCACTAGAATGTCAGTATTCTTTACTTTACCTCGTGCTGAAATATGAAATTTAATATCCCGACAATCTTAACGTTATTTCGCGTTATTTTAATTCCCTTCTTTATTTTAGTTTTCTATTTGCCTTTTGAATGGTCCGCTTTCGTTACCATGCTGATTTTCTTTGTGGCTTCTGTTACAGACTGGTTTGATGGTTATTTAGCGCGTCGCTGGAATCAAAGTACACCTTTTGGTGCTTTTTTAGACCCAGTGGCAGATAAAGTCATGGTTGTTTCTGCTTTAGCTTTAGTGGTGGAACATTATCATGCTTTTTGGATTACTATTCCGGCGATTATTATGATTGCGCGCGAAATTATTATTTCCGCCTTGCGTGAATGGATGGCTGAATTAGGCAGTCGCAGTAAAGTGGCCGTTTCATGGATTGGTAAAGTAAAAACAACAGCACAAATGCTCGCTCTTGGCGGTTTATTATGGCGCATGAACGATGCTATGGAAATTGCCGCTATTATCTTACTTTATATCGCTGTAATTTTAACCATTTGGTCTATGATGCACTATTTGCTTGCAGCGAAAAATAGTTTATTAAGTCGCACCTAATTGTTTTCCTCATTACTCTCGCGCCGAAAATTTTCTCCTTTTTTTCGGCGCGAGTTCTTTTTCCCGCTTCTTTTTTATCCCCTTTTTACTCCCACTGAAAAATTTTTCGCCTTTTTTCATTATTTTTGTGATCTTTCTCACAACTTTGCATTTTTTTCATTTCTTTTTTTTCCATTTTCAAGTACGCTAAATAGCGTCATCGAAACGTTTCGATAGTTATTAAAAATTATCTTTACAAGGATTACGAAAATTATGAAAAAAACGGCTTTGTTAAATGCGCAATTATCCTACGAAATTGCTTGCTTAGGACATACCGACAGTTTAACGATTTGCGATGCCGGCTTGCCGATTCCTAAAAATCTTACGCGAGTCGATTTAGCGTTAACCCCTGGCACGCCAAGTTTTTTACAAACTGTTTCTGTTGTTGCTGAAGAAATGTTTGTAGAACGCGCAGTGATTGCGGCAGAAATTAAAGAAATGAATGCGGATTTACACGCAACCCTCCTCTCCTTTTTAGAATCCTTACAAGTTCGTCAAAATAATCAAATCAGCGTGGAATATGTATCCCACGAAACCTTCAAACAACTTAGCCAACAAAGTAAAGCCATTGTGCGTAGCGGTGAATGTAGCCCTTATGCGAATGTGATTTTATATGCTGGCGTGCCTTTCTAATTTAAGGACTTGCTATGGCAGACGTATTACTTAAACTTGCGGGCATTGACAAGAGCTTTCCAGGTGTAAAAGCCTTAAATAACGCTTGTTTATCCGTGTATCAAGGGCGCGCAATGGCCTTAATGGGTGAAAATGGCGCAGGAAAATCCACGTTAATGAAAGTATTAACCGGTATTTACAGCAAAGACGCTGGAACCATTGAATACCTTGGTCAAACCGCGTCCTTTTCAGGGCCAAAAGACTCTCAAGAAGCGGGCATTTCTATTATTCACCAAGAGTTAAATTTAGTAGGAAATTTAACCATTGCTGAAAATATTTTCTTAGGTCGTGAATTTACCAAACCTTGGGGCGGAATTGACTGGAAAAAAATGTATGCCGAGGCGGATAAATTATTAGCGCATTTAGGCGTTCCTTATCGTTCTAACCAACTTTGTTCTGAACTTTCTATTGGCGAACAACAAATGGTGGAAATTGCCAAAGCATTAAGTTTTAAATCCAAAGTTATCATTATGGACGAACCGACCGACGCCTTAACTGATACCGAAACAGAAAGTTTATTTAAAGTTATTCGCGAATTAAAAGAACAAAACTGTGGCATTGTGTACATTTCTCATCGAATTAAAGAAATTTTTGAAATTTGCGATGATGTTACCGTTTTACGCGATGGCCAATTTATTGGCGAAAAAGCGGTTAAAGACTTAAACGAAGACAGCTTGATTGAAATGATGGTCGGTCGAAAATTAGAAGACCAATACCCTCACCTTGATATGCCTGAAGGCAAAGTTCGCTTGGTTGTGGAAAATCTAAACGGAAGTGGCGTAAATGATGTGAGTTTTTCTTTGCGTGCTGGGGAAATTTTAGGTATTTCAGGCCTTATGGGCGCAGGTCGCACCGAATTGATGAAAGTTTTATACGGTGCTTTACCGAAAACTTCTGGCAAAATTAGCGTGAATGGTCAAGAATCCCATATTCATTGTCCGCAAGATGGTCTTGCTTCTGGCATTGTGTATATTTCTGAAGATCGTAAAGGCGACGGCCTTATTTTAGGTATGTCGGTGAAAGAAAATATGTCTATGAATGCCTTAGATTATTTATCTCACTTAGGGCAGATTGATAACCTTAAAGAAGTGCAACTTGTCGATGAGTTTATCAAACTTTTTAATATTAAAACCCCAAGTCGCGAGCAACAAATCGGCCTTCTTTCTGGTGGAAATCAGCAAAAAGTTGCGATTGCTAAAGGCTTAATGACACGCCCTAATGTTTTGATTTTAGATGAACCAACGCGTGGTGTCGATGTTGGCGCGAAAAAAGAAATTTATCAACTCATCAACAAATTTAAAAAAGATGGTTTAAGCGTAATTTTAGTTTCTAGCGAAATGCCTGAAGTACTAGGTATGAGCGATCGCATTTTAGTGATGCACGAAGGACGCATTAGCGGTGAATTTTCACGCGCAGAAGCAACCCAAGAAAAATTACTCGCTGCCGCCATTGGCAAAACTTTATAACTTCTAACTTAAGGAAAAAGGAAATAAGATGAAAACCGCAACTCAAGGTCATTTCTCACAATTCTTAATTCAACAACGTTCGCTTATTGCACTCTTTATTTTAATTGCCATTGTTTCTGCAATTAACCCTCATTTTTTTACTTTGGATAATTTACTCAATATTCTGCGTCAAACCTCTGTGAATGCCATTATTGCGGTGGGAATGACTTTTGTTATTCTTATTGCAGGGATTGACCTATCTGTTGGCTCAATTTTGGCTTTAACGGGTGCTTTAGCCGCCTCTTTAGTCGATTTAGAATATTCTGCTTTTATCGTTATTCCAAGCGTATTACTTTTTGGTATTTTCCTTGGGGCATTAAATGGGGTTATCGTGGCCAAAGGGAAAGTGCAAGCCTTTATTGCAACTTTAGTGACTATGGTGTTATTACGCGGTGTCACTATGGTTTACACTGACGGTCGCCCAATTAGTACGGGGTTTTCTGATGTTGCTGACGCTTTCGCCTTTTTAGGCACAGGTTACCTATTGGGTATTCCTTTCCCTATTTGGTTAATGGCGATCGTTTTTGCTCTTGCTTGGTATATTTTACGCCATACTAAAATTGGTCGTTATATTTACGCTTTAGGTGGCAATGAATCGGCAACCGCACTTTCTGGAATTAATGTTAACAAAATTAAAGTTTTTGTTTTTGCCGTAAGTGGTTTCCTTTCTGCCTTAGCCGGTTTAATTGTTACCGCTCGCCTCTCTTCTGCTCAACCTACCGCAGGTTCAGGTTATGAATTAGATGCCATCGCTGCCGTTGTTGTAGGTGGCACAAGCCTTATGGGCGGTAAAGGCCGTGTCATGGGAACACTTATTGGTGCGCTTATTATTGGTTTCTTAAATAACGCATTGAATTTATTAGATATTTCATCTTATTATCAAATGATCGCCAAAGCTTTAGTGATTTTGGTGGCTGTATTAGCTGATAACTACTGGGGCAGTAAAAAAGCCTAACTTTTATTAACAAGGAGATTCTATCCATGAAAAAACTTACTACTATTGCCAGCGTTTTAGCCTTAGCATTCAGCACGCAAGCACTTGCAAAAGACACGATTGCGCTTGAAATTTCAACTTTAAACAATCCGTTTTTTGTGACCTTAAAAGAAGGTGCTGAACAAAAAGCGAAAGAGTTAGGCTACGATTTAATCGTCCTAGATTCTCAAAATGACCCAGCAAAAGAGTTAGCAAACGTAGAAGACGTTATGCAACGTGGAGCGAAAGTCTTATTGATTAACCCAACAGACAGCCAAGCGGTTGGCAATGCCGTGCGTATTGCAAATCAACACAATGTGCCTGTTATCACTCTAGATCGCGGTGCAAACCAAGGTCAAGTTGCAAGTCACATTGCATCGGATAATGTCGCAGGCGGTAAAATGGCGGGCGACTTTATCGCAGAAAAATTAGGCCATGGCGCAAAAGTCATTCAATTAGAAGGTATTGCAGGTACCTCTGCCGCTCGTGAACGTGGCGAAGGTTTCCAACAAGCCATTCAAGCTCATCACTTTGACGTATTAGCCAGCCAACCTGCGGATTTCGATCGCACCAAAGGCTTAAACGTTATGGAAAACTTATTAACCAGTAAACAAGATGTACAAGCTGTTTTCGCACAAAACGATGAAATGGCATTAGGTGCATTGCGTGCAGCGATGGCTTCAGGCAAACCATTATTGATTGTAGGTTTTGATGGTACTGAAGAAGGGGTTAAAGCGGTAAAACGTGGAAAATTAGCAGCGACTGTTGCCCAACAACCTGAATTAATTGGTGAATTAGGTGTTGTAACTGCTGATAAAATCATCAAAGGTGAAAGTATTCCTGCGCAAATTCCTGTAGAATTAAAAGTTATTACACAATAATCATTCGATCATTGTAATAAGAAAGGCGATTTTTCGCCTTTCTTGTTTACACCATACCTTATTTGGAGTTTTTTATGCAAAAAAAATTAACCGTTTTGGGTAGCGCAAATGCTGACCATGTAATTCACGTTCCTCATTTTTCTCAACCAGGTGAAACCTTAACCGGCTACGACTACCAAATTGCTTATGGCGGTAAAGGGGCCAACCAAGCGGTTGCTGCAGCACGCTTAAAAGCACCTGAGTTAACGGTACAATTTTTAGGTTGCGTAGGCGCTGATGCTATTGGTTCCGAAATGAAACAAGCCTTAAGCCAAGAAGGATTAGATACCACATATTTGCGTCAAATTCCTAACCTTGCAACCGGCATTGCTATGATTCAAGTTAATGATGCAGGCGAAAATAGCATTGTGATTGCAAGCGGTGCAAACAGCCAAGTAAATGATGATTATGTCGCGCAACATACTGAAATTCTTGCGCAGACAGACTGCTTATTGATGCAATTAGAAACGCCTTTATCTGCGGTGATGCAATCTGCGAAAATTGCCAAAGAACATGGTGCGCAAGTTGTTTTAAATCCGGCGCCTGCTTGTCCATTACCAAGTGAATTATTTCAATTTATTGATATCATCACGCCAAATGAAACAGAAGCAGAAATTTTAACAGGCGTGAAAGTCACTGACGAGCAATCCGCAAAACAAGCTTCTGAATTTTTCCATCAACATGGTGTAAAAATGGTGTTAATTACCTTAGGTGCAAAAGGGGTCTTTTTAAGTCAACAAGGTGCGGAAGCTAAAATTATTACAGGTTTTCGTGTAAAAGCGGTCGATACAACCGCGGCTGGCGATACCTTTAACGGTGGTTTTATTTGTGCGCTTTTAGAGAATGCCGATGTCGAAAACGCCATTCGTTTTGGTCAATCCGCTGCGGCTATCAGCGTAACACGCAAAGGGGCTCAGCCTTCCATTCCTTCTCGTTCGGAAACCTTAAACTTTTTAGCTCAAAAATAAATAAAGGACTCATTACTATGGCGACCATGAAAGATATTGCCCGTTTGGCTCGAGTGTCTACCTCTACCGTTTCCCATGTTATTAACAACTCTCGCTATGTCAGCGATGAAATTCGTCAAAAAGTCATGGCGGTTGTCGAGTCACTTAACTATCAACCTTCTGCGGTCGCCCGTAGTCTTAAAGTCAAAGAAACCCGCACTTTAGGAATGTTGGTTACCACCTCTGATAATCCTTTTTTTGCTGAATTGATTGATAAAATTGAACATTATTGCAGTCAGCATAATTACACCTTAATGCTTTGTAGTACGGCAGGTAAAGACGAACGCATTCAAGAAACTTTGCAAGTGCTTTTACAAAAACAAGTTGATGGCTTATTTTTAATGTGCGCTGAGCCTAATGTTAAAGCTCAATTACCTAAGCTGACATTGCCTACGGTTATTATGGACTGGTGGCCAACGAATTTAAATGCGGATTTAATTTCTGAAGATTCTCATTTAGGCAGTAAAATCGCTACAGAACATTTAATTTTTCAAGGACATCGCAAAATCGGTATGATTACAGGTGAATTAGAAAAATTTTTAGCCCGTCAACGCTTACAAGCTTTTAAAGAGACCTTAGAACAGCACAATTTACCTTTAGTGGACGATTGGATTATTGCAAGTGATTTTACCTTTGAAGGTGGCGTACGCGGTATGCGCGAATTATTAAAATCCCCTACTTTACCGACGGCCATTTTTGCCTGTAATGATGCTATTGCGCTAGGGGCTTATCAAGTGGCGCAAGAGTTTGGTTTGAAAATTCCTGAGGATTTATCCATTATCGGCTATGATGACATTACCATTGCAAAATATTTACACCCTAGCCTTTCTACGATCAATCAGCCGAAACAGCAATTAGCGCAATTAGCGGTCGATACGCTTTTAGAACGCATTAAAAATCCGCAGTTGCCTTATCGCACCCTTAAAATTTCGCCAACGTTAACCATTCGATCTTCGGTGAAAAATTTAAATGCCGAGCCTTAAATGAAGCTCTGATAAATCGCTAAAAAATATCTCGCGCCGAAAAATGTTCGCAAAATTTCGGCGCGAGATGCATTATGGCTTTATGACTTTGAAAAATTAAAGACGTTCTTTTTCCCCGCCACAGGCAGAAATGAGTTTTTGGCTCAGGCTTTGTAAGGTGCTGGTCATAAGCAGAAAATCTGCATCAAGTCTTTGAGCGAAATCACCTTTTTCAATATCCGCATTTTGTTCTAATAATTCATCAGCGAATTTTAAACGCAACAATGTGCCGTCTTCTTTCCAAACAAACTTAAGATGCTCGTCCCAACTTAACGCAAGTTGCGCCACTGTTTTGCCTGCTTGTAAAAAACCTTGCACTTCTTCGGCGCTTAAATCTTGCTTTTTACAACGAATAATACTTTCATCCGCTCCGCCAATTAACTCCACGTCTTCTAACAAAGTTAAATCACTTGGTGGGTTTTCCATAACCCATTGACGCATCGCCATACAAGGTTCCATAGCAAAACTCAATGGAATAACCGGCAATGAGCCTAAACTTTTACGCAGTAACGCAAGCGTATCTTCCGCGCGTTTTGCTGAAGCCACATTGAGATAAACTAATTGATTTTCTGTATCAATCCAAACCATCGTAAATTGATTTTTACTAAAAGCACGAGGCAATAACGTGGCGATAACATCTTCTTTTAAACTTTGTTTTTCTGTTTTTTTAAGTTTACGCCCTTCTTTTTCTTCCAATTGGGCAATGCGCTCATCTAAATTTTGTTTAATCACGCTCGCAGGCAGAATTTTTTCTTCCTTTTGCGCCATCAATAAAATTTGCTTACCGTTTGTAAAATAATATAAGTCACTGTCTGGTAAAAGATTCGCCCAGCCAAATTTGCTCATATCTTGTTGTTGGCAAGGCTGAAAGGCTTGTTGAGCCAATTTTTCTTGTAAATTTTCTTCTGACCAATCTAATTCTTGGGTAAGGCGATAAATCATCGCATTTTTAAACCAAAACATACGCTATCCTTTTTTTGTCAATTAAGGGCGGTATTGTAACGCAAAATCAATAAAAATGCCCTTACACAATGGTTAAGGGCATAAGTTTGCTGATTAATTAACTTGTCGGCGGAAAAGATAAATCGCTAAAGGGGTCGTCAGCACAAATAATAAGCCCATCGGCCAAAAATACGGCACGATATCCATTAAGGTTGCGCCTTCAAAATAGACTAAGCGCAAGGCTTCAATCGGATAACGAATTGGGTTGAAAATTGTGACTTCTTGCATCCAATGTGGCATAGATTCAATGGGTGTCATAAGACCAGATAACACAATGGTTGGCACTAACAAAATAAATGAAACCACTAAAGACTCTAAAATTGAGCGTGTCATGGTAGAAATAGCAATGCCAAGGGAAACACAACTTAAAGAGAAAAGCGAAACCAGCACTAAAATACTAAAGGTTGAGCCTTGAAGCGGAATTTTAAACCAGAACAAACACACGGCAAAAATAATAAAGGCTTGCACAATCCCGACCAAAATTGGGGGAATGGCTTTACCGATAAAAATTTCTACGGCGGTTGTTGGTGTCATCAGCATCATATCAAAACTGCCATCTTCACGTTCACGGGAAACGGTTAAACTCGACAAAATCAGCACTTGAATCATACTAATCGCTAAAATCATACCCGGCATAATATACCAACGAGTGATGTTATTTTCGTTATAGCGTAATCTCGACACCATTTTTATTCCCGCAGGGGTTGGCGTTGGTGGATAAGCATCTAACAAGGCGGAAACAGTGTAATTCGTGGCCACGTTAGCGGTGGTAATATTACGTCCATCGGCAACTATCATCACTTCCCCACGGCCTTGATTAAATTTTTGTGCAAAACCTGGGTTAATCACCACACCAATTAAGGCTTCGCCGTTATCAATGCGTTGTTGAAATGCTGAAAAATCATCATCATCGGCAATTAAACCATAAAGCGGATTATGCGTTAAAACGCGCACGACCTCTTGGGATTCAGGTGTGCGATCGCCATCATATAACGCCCATGGAATATGCTCTAAATTATATGTTGCCCCGTAACCAAACAGCACGGCTTGAGCAACAACAGGCACAATTAAAATTTTGCGTGAACCTGGGTCTTTTAATAAGACGATTAACTCTTTAATCACTAAGGCTTTTAAACGCCGAATATAAATCAACCATTTTTCCCACATAATTTTTCCCCTTTATCTTGCCGATTTGCGTAACAACCATAAGGTGGCGATAAAAAATAAAGCTGTCCATGCGCTTAAAATGACTAAATTAAGCCAAACATCTTTTACAGGCTCGCCCGATAAATACAAAATTTTAAACGAATCAATAGCATAAGTTGGTGGCATAAGATGCCCAATAAGCGCAAGCGGTTTTGGAATACTGCGTAAATCAAATAAAAAGCCCGATAAAATCAACGCAGGTAAGAAACTTCCGATAATGGCATATTGATTCGCTAAAAATTGTTTTTTCACTAAGGCTGAAAGCCACAAACCAAAAGAAAGCGCCCAACATAAATAAACCGTTGCCGTTAAGCATAAAAGGAAAAGAGAGCCACGCACAGGCACATGGAAAATCAGCACCGAAGCAATTAAACACAACATAAAGCCCGCTAAGGAAAGGAAAAAGTAAGGACTCATTTTTGCTAAGGCAATTTCTAAAGGCGTGGCGTTCGATACAATTAAACTTTCAATAGTGCCTCGCTCATATTCGCGTGCAATAACCGTGCTGGTTAAGAAACTGCCCACGAGCGTCATAATCACCACGGCTAAACCCGGCACTAAATACCAAGATGAGCGGTTTGCTTCATTAAAACGGGCGCGCGCATTTAAACTGATGCCTGGTTGCATTTTAGGCGGTAAGCCTTTTTCCATTAAACGAAGGGCATTGTCGGCGACCACATTCATCACATAAAAACGCGTAATTGCGGCCGCATTGGCATCGACACCATGAATGGTTACGCCCAGTTCCGCTTGGCCTAATTGCGCGTTTTGGCTAAATCCTTGAGGCATTTCTACAATTAAATTCACTTTGCGTTTTGCCATAAGTTGCTCAGCTTGGTGGCGCGATGGCGTTTCTATCACTTCAAAATAAGGCGAACCGCGAAAACGATCCGCTAATTGTTCTGTTAAGGGTGTGCGTTCTTCTAAAACCAAAGCCGTAGTTACGGTATTTAAGTCCAAAGACAAGCCAAAACCAAAGAGCGTCAGCATAAAAACGGGAACCACAACGCCCACCCAAAATGGCGATGGGTCTTTGCGCAGTTGGTTACATTCCTTAATAAATAAGGTAAAAAATCGGTCAAATGAAAATTTCATTATTTTCCTCCTTTTTCAGCTTGCTCTTTACGGCGGAAATTATCGACCACAATCGCGAAGGCTTGTTCGACGGTTTCAGCAGGTTTGCCATCAATCAAACTTTCGGCGCGAATGGCTTGGGGCGAACCTAAAACTAAAATTTTTCCCGCATCTTGAATTAAAAACCGATCGCAATACTCTGCTTCTTCCATAAAATGGGTCGTCACAATGGTGGTCGTACCCTGATCGCTTAATTTTGCAATACGGCGCCAAAATTCTCGGCGAGCTGCAGTATCTGCCCCTGAAGTCGGTTCATCTAAAAATAAAATATCTGGGGAATTGATTAACGCCACAGCCATGGTTAAAGAACGTTTCGCCCCTAAAGGTAAAAGGCCTGCTTGCGTTTCTCGAAAGCGTTGTAAATCTAATTCTTGCAAACATTCTTCCACTTTTTTGCGTAGGATTTTAGGCGCTAAGCCGTAACTTTGGCCAAAATATAATAAATTTTGCTCAACACTTAATAAATCATATAAAGAGAATTTTTGCGCGGCATAGCCAATTCGCATACGCAATTCTGATAAGGCGGAATTAAGATTTTTGCCTTCTAAAAAAACTTCCCCACTTGTTGGTGCAGAAAGGCCACACATCATACGAAAGGTGGTGGTTTTCCCTGCGCCATTTGGCCCGAGCAAGCCAAAAATTTCCCCTTTTTTCACTTGAAACGAGGTATTTTGTACGGCGGTAAAATCCCCAAATTTTTTCACAATATTGCGCGTTTCAATAATGGTTGGGTTATTTTCTACATCTAAACTTAGCTCTTCTTCAGGCGTCATTTTAGAGGTTGCACAATTTTTCGGTGCGAGCGTGTCTTTTTCCTCTGCGCCTAAAGGTTTATTGGGCAAAGTTAAGGCGCAATAGGCATCTTCTAACTCAGGTTTACGCGGGGTTAAAGGCGCATCGAGCTTGTTTGCGTCCACGCCTTCGGCTAAGAGAACATGCAAAAATTCCCCCGATGGCACAACGTCTAAATACGGACTTTCTGCCACTTGCGCGCGCACAAAGCGTTGCATTTGGCGGTCAAATTGACGACGTTGTGGTTCATGAGGTTTTCGGGGAATAGAATAGGTTCGCGAGGCCACTTTAGCCGTTAAACTTGATGGCGTACCAGAAGCCAAGAGTTTCCCTTCCTGCAACAACATAACACTTTCAGCTTGCGCGGCCTCTGAAAGTAACGTGGTCATTAAAAGGCAATACATTTGATCTTCTTGCACGCGACTTGTGATAATTTTACTAATTTCAAGGCGTGAAAGCGGGTCAACCCCTACGGTCGGCTCGTCTAAAATTAAAAGTTTTGGCTTGCCAACTAAAGCGCAAGCCAAACTTAATTTTTGACGCATACCACCTGAAAGTTTCCCTGCGGGGCGATGTTCAAAGCCTGTTAAGCCTGTCATGGCTAACAATTCTTTAAAACGTTTTTCGCGGACATTTTTCGGCACGTTTTTAATGGAAGCGAAAATATTTAAATTTTCCCAAACCGGTAATTCGCGATACAAACCTAATTGTTGTGGCAAATAGCTCACCGTATTTAAAAACATTTCATCGTTTAAATTCGGCTTCATACCAAAAACACGAATTTCCCCCTCATCGGGTTGAATCATTCCTGCCGACAAGGCCGCTAAGGTTGATTTCCCTGCCCCGTCAGGCCCAGCTACGCCATGCACTGCGGGACGACCTTGTAATTCATAATTTAAGTTATCTAAGGCGCGAATTTGTTTTTGCTCGCCCACGCCTTGAAAGACTTTCACCACGCCTTTTAAAGATAGAGCTGGAAGGCTTAAATCCATAGCAACCCCCTTTTATTGCGCATCAAAATCCACAGTGATCGGTTGACCTAATTTCAATTTGTTTTTTGGATCAGGTAAATTTAAACGCACTTCATACACTAACAAAGTTCGTAAATCCTGTGTTTGTACGGTTTTTGGCGTAAATTCTGCTTTATCAGAAACACTGGCAACCGTTGCTGTCATTGGGTGTGTTGTATCGGTTGTCACGGTCGCTTCATCGCCCACATGCACATAACGAAGTTGCGTTTCAGTCACATATACGCGTAAGCGTTTCGGGGAAACAATAGAAATATCATAAATAATACGGCTTGGGCCGGCCATATCGCCAGGTTCGGCCATTCTTGCACGAACTAAGCCATCAATTGGCGCAATAAGTTTTGAGGCAACGTTTAAGTTGTATTCTGCTAAGGCTAAACGGCTTTCAGCTTGAGCTAATTGGGCTTTCGCACTTTCTACTTCGGCAGGTCGTAAGCCACTTTGCAACAAGGCATATTGCGCTTTGGCGCTGGCTAATTGAGCTAATAAGGCTTGATAATTTAATTTGGCGTCATCAAATGTTTGACGGCTCACCGCGTTATTTTTCGCTAATCGGCTGATACGTTCATAAGTTAAGCGAGCTAATTCCACTTTATTCGCTAAGGCATCAACCCCCGCTTTGCCTTTTTCCACATCTTCTTTGCGGAAACCTTCTTTCGCTAAGTCATAATTCGCTTGGGCTTGTTGTACTAAAGCCTGAGCGGTATCACGCTCTAACACCATTGGACGCGTATCCAACTCCCCTAACACATCGCCTTTTTTAACCATCGTGCCTTCTTCCACATATAAGGTTTGAATGCGACCTGGTGCTTGGAAAGAAAGCGCAACGGTGCGATTATCCACATTACCCCATGCGCGATAAGGCGGTGGATTATCTCCCATAAAATAAGCGAAAACAAAGAAAAGACCGAATAAAACGGCAACGAAGATGAGAAATCCCATAAGTTTTTTAGTCATAGCAAATCTCCAAGGGCGAAGGGCTTAATACAATGTCAGCCCAAAATGATTATTAAAAAAATAACAACAGGACAACTTGTTATCGAACCTACTTTCTAATACTACTCCTTTTTTATAAAAAAGATATGCTTTTTTATGGAAATTTTATATCTAAAAATCAAGGGATTAAATTTTATTTCAGCTTTTTTAAGCGGATTTATGCGCTTTGCTTTTACGTCCTTTTTTCGGCGCGAGATAAAAATCTTCTCACAACATTCTTATTTAAAAATTGATTTTTAAGCAAAAAAAAATGCGGTATTTCTACCGCATTTTGTTGTTTCAATGAACTGACATTACCATTGGTAACCAAGGCTTGCACCGTAGTTTACATCGTTACGAGAGTTCACCCCGACACCGACTTTAAAGGATACTTTGTTGTTATCACTGTTGCGTGCATAACCTACGGCTAGAGCGTGTTGGCCTTTATAACCACCGACTGCCGCAGACACCATGCTTTTACCTGCCACGTTAGGACGTTGTAAGAACGCTAATGCCGTAGCCCCTGCAATACCAGCACGTAAGTCTTTATTGTAGGTTTCGACTTTGTCGTTTAATGCCGTAACACGGTTATTTAAGTTTTCCATTGGTTTTAAACGATCGTTTAAGTAATCCACGTTCACCACAGAGTTACCGTTTGCACCGTCGGTTCCTGTCACGTCAACATGACCATCTTTAATTGTGACTTTATTTTCACTATCGTCATCACCATCACCAATGGTTACAGCACCATCTTTAATCGTGACTTTATTTTCGCCATCGCCAACGGTTACACCACCATCTTTAATTTCGACTTTATTTTCGCCATCGCCAATAGTTACGCTGTTTTTCACTTTAACGTCATCATTTAAAGCAACTTGAAGTTCGTTATTTGCGCTATCTGCGGTCACTTTAATATTTTGGTGATTATCCGCATCTTTCGCACCGACAACTTTCACTTCGTAGTCATTTTTAAGTTTAGTTTGAATTGCGTTACCGCTATCGCCTGCAAGTTTAAAGCCTTCGTGATTTAGAGTTTGGTTTTTCACTTGATCAAGTTGTTCTTTAACTTCATGCAATTGACGACCTGTTACCGCATCTTGTGAGTTTGCATTAACATCACCGTCTGCTAAGTTTGTCAATTTATGGTCATTTAAGTTAACGTTGCCACTTGCGCCATCAAGCGTAATTTTCGCATTACCGTTAGAAACACTATCAATGCCTTTTAAGTCTTTGGCTAATTGAATTTCTAAACCGTTTCCGTCTGCTTTAACGTTGATATTACCTTTCGCTGAAGCAAATGTGCCAGATTGGGTTTTATCTACGCCTTCACCTTTAATGGTAAGTTTGGTGTTAAGTTTGCGTTCAACGTTTTGTTCGTCATTACCTGCAAAAATTAAACCGTCATCTAAGGTGGCTACTTCATGAGCGTTTGCATCTTTGTCTTTGTAGACAATGCGAGTCATACCATCATGGCCAGCTAAGGAATTACGTGCATCTGTACCGTCTACGCCATCAATGCCATCTGTACCATTCATTACTTGAATGTTTGCTGTGACATCTTTGCCGTTACGTCCATTGTTGCCATCATGGCCATTTAAGGTAATTACGCCATTGTCATTTTCGGCTTTAATGCTTACCGCATCTTTGCCGTTTTGACCTGCTACGCTAATGCCGTCTTTACCGTTAATCGTAACGCCTGATTGACCGTCTAAGCCTTTCACCGCGATGTTACCATCTTTGCCGTTTTCACCATTGATTTGGAATTCTGGGCCAACTTTCACGACAAGAGCTCCATTATCGACTTCTGTCACAATACCATTCGCGCCGACAATTTGGATTGTCTGTTCCAAGTGTTGATAAATTTCGTTTCCTTCTGAATCCATTAAACCAAAGTTTTTCTGATCAATGGCATCGTAAGCACCCTGTACATAGTCTTTTAACAATTTCACTTGAACTAATTTGTTCTCGTTCATCGGGTTTAAAGCTTGTCCTATTTCACCAATACCGACATTTTTACCAAATTCATTTTGTTTATCGCCGATGTTGCTACCGTCAACTTTCAAGAAGGTATCTTTTAACATTTCGCTGGTTTGATCTTTATTAAGATCAATTTTCACCACGCCGTTTTCATCAACCGTTGCACGCGTACCTTGGCCATCTACAAAATTTAAGCCGTCTTTTAGCTTCACAGTTTTTGCCGTACCATTATTGGCTTTATATGCAATGGTTAAATCTTTAAGTTGTTGCATATTCACAGCGTCTGTATCTGCTTCACCTGCTTTAACATTTTTAATATTAACCGGCTGATTAGTTGCATCACCTAAAGCAATATGGTCAGTACCTAAAGTGATTTTCACACCGTCTTTTTTCGCGATGCTATCAATATTTTGCAATTCGCTACTTAATTTCACAAGTAAACCATCTTTAGCGTTATTGCCAACGATTGCAATGTTACCTTCCGCAGATTTAAAGTTGGTTGCTTTTGCTTTATCTACGCCTTCGCCTTCAACTTTTAATGTTTCAGCTAAGTTGCGATGAATTTCACTTTCATCGTTACCCACAAAATCAAGACCTGCAATTACAACGTCGGTTAAATCTTGCATGTTAACGGTTTTGTAGTTTGATTCATGGCTTGCACCAGCATTTTTCTTAGCTAGATAATCAACACGTTCTTTAGCCGTTGTGTTGTCATCAATATTTTTTAAGGCATCTTTTAAGTTTAAAGTGTTGCCTTGGTCTTTCGCTTCTTTAATTTTTTCGTTTGCCATATGTAAACGAATTGAAGATGCGACGTTACCTAAAATAATTGGTGCATGAGTTGAACCATCTACGGTTGGATCGTCTTGGTTTGGATTCACCACTCGTGTTTGAATTCTTCCATCGTACGGTGTTGCATCAGGTTTTAAATCACCTGAACCATCTTCTGCAAATTGGTCTTGTTTGTAATATTTACCATCTTTAGGGTTAAGAATATCCCCATCTAAGGTTGTAAATACCACCGCGTGATCCACATCAACTTTAGTATGGATACCGTCTACTTGAACCTTAATTTCGTTAAATTTATCGGTTAACTGTTTAAGGTTGACAGCATCTTCATTTGCCGTACCCGCTTTTACGTTATGAATTTGGTTGTTATGCATATCAACGTTATCTTTGCGTAGCGTTGGGCCATTTGCAATAGTTAAACCGCCTTCATCTATTTGGGTTGCACCGAAATTTGCACTATCAAATGTTGGTGTTTTTATGGTTGCAACTTTAATTTGACCATTTTCAATAGTTAAGGCAATGTTATCGCCGTTGATGAAGTTTAAGATGTTATTTTCACCAATGTCTTTCACTTTAGCGCCGTTTACTTGTGGTTTCCAAAGTTGTGCTTTGTTTACCGCGTCCGTATCGGCTACGCCTGCTTTAACATTTTTAATTTGAATCGGTTTATCAGCATTTGTTGTATCACCTAAAGCAATATGGTCAGCACCTAAAGTGATTTTTGCGCCGTCTTTTTTCGCGATGCTATCAATGCCTTTTAAATCTTTGGCTAATTGAATTTCTAAACCGTTCTCGTCTGCTTTTTTAACGTTGATATTACCTTCAGCTGAGGCGAATGTGCCTGCTTGGGTTTTATCTACGCCTTCACCTTTAATGTTAAGTTTGGTGTTAAGTTTGCGTTCAACGTCTTGTTCGTCATTACCTGCAAAAATTAAGCCGTCATTTAAGGTTGCCACTTGGTAGCCTGTGTTTTTAACGCGAGCTACCACATTCGCTGGGTCAACTTCTTGGCGTTTTCCATAAAGATGGAATTCGCTCTCAGGAATACCGTTTTTCCCGTTTTTTAAATCTTCTGGGTTAATGTAATATTTACCATCTGCACCTTTCAAATAAATACCACCATCTTTACCTTCATATGCAGTAACAATGTCATCATCTGGTGGTAGTGGGGCATTAGGGCTTACATAAACCGGTTTGCCGTCTTTCATTTCGTAGTATTTATCACCTACTTTTTCTACGGCACCTAATTTTAATGTGCCGTCAGGCATTTTTAGGCCGTAATCAATTGGGCTGTTTTCGATAATGCTTTTTGCTACGGTAAATAATTGAGAACCGTTAATCGCGTCGGTACTGGTTTCGCTAATTTGTCCCGCACCGACATTTTGGATTTGGCGGTTAACTTCATTAACGTCCACCCCACCATCTCTGGTATATTTTTTGTTACCCACAGAGAAGGAAGAAAGCTTACCATTTTCGCTTGTGCCAGCAAATTGGCCAAAGGTGACGCCTTCCATTGCGCTTGTTGGCGTATTAACCGCTTCTGTCGCTTGCGCTAAAGCACCAATGGCAACAGAATTTTCAACTGCTGTATTTGCACGATAACCTACTACGGTTGCTAAATCAGAAGTCACTTTTGTTGCTGCACCAACTGCGTTTGAATATTTACCGATAATTTTTGCTTTATAACCTACAGCTGTATCGTAAGTAAGTGCGCCATAATCTGATAATCTGATGTACTTAATTTTTTCATCAAAGTTATCTGATCCATCATTTCGTTTTTCTAATTTAAATATTTTAATAAAGTCGCTTTCACTTTTACCACTGTTGATTTCTGCCTCATATTGCGCTTGGGTTAAGGCTTCTGGGCTGTTATCAAAATCAAAGTCTTTTTCTGAAGCGAAAGCATGACTTCCGATTACAACACCTACACCACCTAAATTTTGAGCATGATCACCTACGGTAACACCCCAAGAAGCTTTCATATCTTTGTAACCTGTTGTAATGGCATCGCCACCAATTGTTACACCATAACCTTTACCTGTTTGTGAATTTAAACCCATAGTAATGGAGTTATTTCCTGAAGATTTTACTCGACGACCGATAGCAATTGTTGTATCACCGAAAGCATTACTGTGGCTACCAATGGCAATAGCGTTATTTGCAACTTCTGAGTTTACCCCAATAACAATCGCATTATTTTTACTTAAATCCGCTGTGTGAGCATTACGACCGATCGCAATCGAATCCGTTGCTAAAGCTTGAGCATTCGCACCAATGGCGACTGCACCGATAAAATCACCATTATTTCCTGGTGTAGCTTGTGCGCCACGACCAATAGCCACACTATCCACACGAGGGGCCTTCGCACCAGAACCGATAGCGATAGCACCAATTCCCGCGCCGTGAGTTGCACCAGTTTGTCCACCAGCTAAAGCATCTTTACCAATCGCGATGGTTTCATTTGACATGGTTTTTGCTTCTGTTCCCAAGGAGATACTGTCATCACCGCCTGCTTCGGTATTAAAACCCATGGCTAATGATTTTTCATATTTTGCTTTTGCTTCTGTTCCTAAGGCTATGGCATTTTCAGCGCTCGCTTTTGCTTTGTATCCAATCGCCGTTGCGCCTTCGCCATTCGTTTCTACGGTGGCGTTATGGCCTAAGGCTAAGGCGTTACCATTTAATGCTTGTGCTTTCGCATTAGCACCAACTGCGATGTTAAAGTCACCGAAGAAAATGGAATATTTCACTTTTTCTAGTTCTGTCAAACCAATAGTGGTGTAAAATTTATCGATTAAATTTTGTGTTATTGGTGAATCAATAGGCGTTCTTTTCATATCTGCAAGGATTTCCGTTGCTTCTTGTCTTTTAGCGGTGGTTAATTTACCCGCTTCTTCTAAAGAATCCATAAGATCTTCGGCGTAGTCAGGAAATCTTATTTTTCCTGCGCCCTCTAGGACTTTTAATGCTACACCAATTCTATTTTTTTGTTTTTCATCCTTAGTGATCGTTTGCGCACCAATACCAACTTGTACCCCCCCATTAGCACTATTCGTATCACTGGATTGGTTTACTGTATTAAGCCCCGAAAAATTCCAACCTTCAACATACATCCCTGCTGGATGAAGTGAATTTTTAATAGTCATAGGTTGTTCGGGTCTTTCGAAACTAGATACCCCTTCTGCTGGGATTTTCGTTGGGTCATCTGGCACATCGCTAGGATCTTGGGCGAAAACAGGTGTGATAAATAACGACGCTAACAAGGAAGAAAGCAAGGTTTTCTTAAATGTTCGCGCAATCACCTTTTCTTTTACTTGCGTACTGGATTTTGCTTTCGCGCGCCCTTTGGCTAATTCGGAAACGACGACAAGCCGTTGTAAGCTTTGAGAAAAGATAATTTTGAAAATGTTATTCATAGCACACCTCTTATGTAAATTATTTTATAAATATTTATTTGCTTTTATTAAAGACAACCTGATGAGAAATACCACTCATCAGGGTTAAGTTTGGGCGTATTGTCTAACTATTTAATATTGATTGTCAATCACTATTACTCTGTTAGAGTTAACCAATCAAGCGTTATAAGGGATGTTTTTTTGCGTTATTTTTCGGCGCGAGTTGTATTTTGTGTTGTTAAATCAAACAGTTAAAATCGAATTCTACGCCTTTAAAGGGGGGGGGGTAAAAAAGCCTCTTAGCAAAGAGGCTTTTGCTTAAAATTTAAGCCTGTTAGAAAAAATCCGCCTCAATTTGTGTTATTTCGGCTCGTTTTTGTTGAAATTGTAAGACGCCTTGTTTCGCTAAGTTAAGCAAAACATGCTCGGCTGTGGTTAAAATATAACTTTCGACGAGTAAATCTTGTGCGTTTTGCATATATAACGCTAAGGATTTTTGCTGAATATGCCAAGGAAATGGCGTGGGTTTTTGGCTTTTTTCTTGCAAGGCGTTGTTTAAATTTTGCAGATTTTCTAAACCTTGCAAACTGCATTCAATATCCACAGAAAGTTTGCCGTAAAAACCGTACATTTTCAGCATGGTTTCATCACATTCAAGGTAAATTTCTGGCGTGGCTTGATAGGCGATATCTTGTTCGCTAAAGAACATTTGCGCAGGCAAATGACGTTCCAGTTGTGAAATTTGTTGTTGCATCGTTACCATTTTGGCTCCCATTTAAAAAAATTCCCCACTTGCCCTTTAATTGTTGCGGGAAGTTTAGGAAAGACATCAATTTTGTTGTTTTTTTCTAGCGCGCTCAGGCTGACGAGCTTCACTTGGTTTTGGGCGTTATTCGGGGAAAACACCACCACAGCTTGTTTTAAGCGCGGAATATAAATCGCTTTTGCCAAAGCATTGGGGATATAAACGTGATTTTTGCCTAATAGGCTGACTTTTTGTTTTGGGCTGATTTTGTAAATCGGCATAGTAACGACATAAATTTCGCCATATTTTAAGGCTAAATCGCGCGTGATTTTTTCCACCATCGCCCAAGTTTTGCGATTATGTTCTGGATGTTGAGGAACCATATTCGCTAAGGAAAAAGATTGATATTGAGAAAGCTCGCTCGCCATATCCGCATTCGGCGCAAGGTGGCCTCTGTCGTAGCCTGTGTTGTGATAATCCTCTATTTCGGCGCGAAGGCCTTTTTTAAGGCGGTCGTCAGCATGAAAAGGATTAACGCGCGGATAATTTTGCGCTTCTAGCACGCGTTTTTTGCTTAAGCGTTCCGCTGAATAAAGGCTGGATTTGGTGATAAAACTTGCTCGGCCTGCATAGGCGTAATTACAAATAATTTGGCTTTCGGCAAGCAGTTTGGGGTGGTGAATTTCTGGTGCCTGATTTTGATATAAATTCAATGCGCATTCGCCACCAACATCTTGACCTTTTATTTTTTTGCTTGCTTTGCTTCGCGCCGAATTTTTGCTTTCTTGCGGGGCGTTTTCTAAATTTAAGCTTTGCCAAAGTTGTTTGAAGTCAATACTTTTCCCTTGGCTTAACTG
>JAHHQY010000022.1 GCA_020026115.1 Actinobacillus sp.
CGACTTTGTGTATCCAAAACAATTTGACTATGAGGATTTTCTTTTTTCGCTGTTTTCACACTATTTTGCACAAAAACGCCCGTGCCAAAAATCGCATCATCTGCATTTACAATGTTGGTTGTTTGGTAATGATTTTGCTTAAATTGTGCTTTTTTAATCGCTTGCATTAAGTCATCATTTTTCGCTTTCACCTTAGAACGCCCAGCAATATGTTGTAAAATGCGCACTTTCCCTGCAAGTTTTGCACTTTGCCAAGGCTGATATTGAATCTCGCCGGCTTGTAAAATCAGCTCACCTTTATCGGCCACAGTCACCTGCGGTAATGCTTGATTTAACTCTAAATTATGTCCATTTGCCGTATTGATTAAGGCAAATAAGCTGAAAGCTAAAATTCTTTTTTTCATTTCTCTTTCCTTCTTTAAAAATATTGGTTCATCATTTTGCTTGGCTTTATTTATGCATCAAAATTTTTGCCGGCGGTAGCTTAGAGGCACGCCAAGCGGGATAAATGCTCGCTAATAAACTTAAAACCAAGGCACAAATAAATACTAAAGCGACATCTTGAAATTGTAATTTACTCGGTAAAAAATCAATAAAATAAATGCCACCCGATAAAAATTGATGTTGTAATAAATTTTCTAACCCTTTAATTAAGGTTGTTAAATTTAATGCTAAGGCAATGCCTAACAACATTCCCATAATAGTCCCTTTCATTCCTGCAATAAGTCCATAATAAATAAATATTTTTTTAATGAAGCTATTGTTCGCGCCAAGAGTGCGCAAAATGGCAATATCCCCTTGCTTATCTTTTACTGCCATCATTAAAGTGGACACAATATTAAAGCAAGCTACGCCAATGACTAAAGCCATCGCAAGGTACATCACCGTACGAATTAAACGAATATCGTTATACATATAACCAAAACGACTAATCCAAGTATTCGCTTGCAATGCTTGCGGATAAGATTGCAAAGGCGAATATTGCATTTGTTGCACCGCAAAAGGATCTTGCACTTTTAATTCTATTCCGCTGACTTCCTCTGCGGATAAATTTAAAAATTCCTGAGCTTTGCTTAAAGGCATTAACGCGTAAGTGTAATCAAGCTGGCCATGTAAGCGTAAAATGCCACTGACGGGCAATCTTAATCGTTGAGGTTGGCTTAATTCACCATAAGCATTTTTTTGCATAACCAATAAGGTCACCCAATCGCCTTCTTTTACTTGTAATTTTTTGGCAATGCCCGCACCTAAAATAACCCCCTCTTGCGCAACAAAGTTTTTCCAGCCCTGCCCTTCTACAAAATGATTTAAGCGACTGACTTTTTCTTGGGCCTGAGCTTCAATGCCTCGAATTAACGCCACTTGCATTTTATTGCCATGTTCGATTAAGGCTTGAAAACGTACAAAAGGTGCCATTGCAACAACTTCAGGCATTTGGCGTAATTGTTGCTGTAAGGCGAGCGGATTTTGGATATTTTTCGGCGCGAGTGTCTCTTTTGCATAAGCGCTAATCTCAACTTGTGGCACAACGGCTAAAATACGTTGATTAAGTTCACGCTCAAAGCCATTCATCGCACTTAAACCAACAATCAATACCGCAACCCCTAAAGCAATCCCCAAGGTAGAAAACCAAGCAATTAAGCGCAGTAAAGGATTTTTCGGACTTTTTTGATAACGCCAGCTAATTAAATATGCAGGACTCATTAAAAGGTTCCTTCTTGTAATTGGCCATCTTGCATAATCAAACGGCGTGGAAGTTGCTGTGCTAAAGCCACATCGTGGGTCACTAATAAGAATGCCGTATTTTCTTCATGATTTAATTGCTGAATTAAAGCAAAAATACTTTCTGTGGTTTTATGATCTAAATTGCCTGTCGGTTCATCGGCTAACACTAAAGCGGGCGAATTAACCAAAGCGCGCGCAATCGCAACACGTTGGCGTTCGCCCCCAGAAAGCGCGGAAGGTTTATGAGCTAAACGATGAGATAAGCCTACGGCGTTAAGTAAATGTTTTGCTCGTTCCAAAGCAAACTTTTTCTCTTTTTTCGCAATTAACATCGGCATCATAACATTTTCTAAGGCGGTAAAATCCATCATTAAATGGTGAAATTGATAGACAAAACCTAAATATTTATTGCGTAAATGCGCTAATTTATCGGCTTGATTGTGTTGTAAGGATTGGCCTAATAACAAAACATCGCCACTTGTGGCTTTTTCTAAGCCCCCTAATAAATGTAATAAGGTACTTTTCCCTGAGCCTGAACTCCCTAAAATAGCGGTCATTTCTCCAGCTTGTAAGCTAAAACTCACCTCTTTTAATACTTGCGTAGCATTTTCACCGCTTTGATAAATTTTTGTTAATTGTTGGCATTCTAATAATGGTGCTGACATATAGGCTCCTCGTTATTCGTCACGTAAAGCTCGGGCAGGATCAATTTTTGATGCTGCATAGGCAGGATATAAAGTTGAAAGTAAAGTAAAAAATAATGCCCCGAGTACAATAATAGCAATTTGTACGCCATTTAATAAAGTCGGTAAAAAGACACCGTAAAGGCCGATAAGTGCGAGCAATTCATTTAAATTTAAGGTTAGTAAAACCCCAAATAAACAGCCGAATACCGTGCCATTTATGCCCACCAACAAACCTTGCCCAATAAAAATAGACCGAATTTCGGCGCGAGTAAGTCCTTGACTTTGCAAAATAGCAATTTCCCCTTGTTTATCCACCACCATTAAGCTTAAGGAAGTCAAAATATTAGAAATCGCTACGACGATAATTAAGCTTACCAATAAGCCCATCATATTTTTTTCCATTTTGACCGATTGGAAAAATTCCCCTTTTTGCGCGCGCCAATCAATAAAACGAAATTCACTGCCTAAGGCTTGTTCCACCTGTTCCACTTGGAAAGGATCCTTTACAAATAAGCGATACCCTTCTACATCCTTCGGTTTTATCTGCATTAAACGCCCAATATCCGCTAAATTGGTGAAAATCACATTTTGTTCGGCGCTATTAGGATCGAAATAAATTTCGCTAATCGTAAAAATACGCTGAACGGGAACTTGGCCTAAAAGCGTATATTGGCTATGTTCGCTTAACATAATTCGCACCTTATCCCCCACATTTAAATGGGCTTTGGCGGCTAAATTAGCGCTGATCATAAGTTTAAAGCCTTTCGGCGGTAACATTGAGCTGAAATCATCGCCCACAAATTCCGCTAATTGCGGTGCGGCTTGAAAATTTTGTACGCCAATCATTTGCGCCCCTTCAATGGCTTGCGCACTTTGTAAAATGACATTCGCTTGGTTAATCGGCGTTGATTTTTCTACTTGCGCCGAAATTTTGCTCAATTTTTCCTGCATCGCAGGTTGTTCGGTCAAAGAAAAATATCCTGCCTTAGGCAAGACAATCAGATGAGGAATGCCGGCTAAACGTTGATTTTTTTGTAAATCTTCCAAGCCATTCATAACAGATAACACGACAATTAAGGCCATAACGCCCAAGGTAATCCCAATACTGCCTAAGCGCGAAATAAGCTGACCAAAACGATCGTTATTTTTGCTTTTCCAATAACGAAAAGCGATGAAAAGAGAAACAGGTAATTGCATAAAAATCTAGTTAAAGAAGGCGAATGCTTGTTCATTCGCCTTGAGGTTTAAGCTTGATTTGCGACAAAGTCTTCTAAATTTTGTCGCACTTTGTTGACAAGGGTGCGTACGGCACTATCTGAAGCCCAAGCAATATGAGGCGTAATAAGTAAATTAGGTAATTTGCGCCCTGCATTTAAAAGAACATTCTCTTTTTGCGGTGGCTCTTGACGCAATACATCAATGGCCGCGCCAGCTAATGTTCCTTTTTCTAAAGCCGAAACTAAAGCCTCTTCATCAATAAGTTGACCACGCCCTGTATTGATCAATAAAGCGCCTGGTTTCATAAGTTTTAGGGTTTCTGCATTGATTAAATTTTCTGTTTCCGCCGTTAATGGACAATGTAACGTTAAAATATCTGCTTTTTGTAACACTTCTTCAAAAGGCAAATAACCTTCACGCACATTTTTTGCGCCATAACGTTCCGCATAAATAACCTGCATACCTAAAGCTTGTGCTAAACGCCCAACTTCTTTACCAATATCGCCCTTGCCTACAACACCTAGCACAGAGCCTTGAACATCAAGAATTGGGTAATCAAAATAACAAAATTGCGCACTTTCAGCCCATTTGCCTTGCATTTGATCATGATACCAATCCATTAAGCGATGTTTTAAAGCAAAAATAAAACCGATAACATGTTCAGGCACGGTCACCGTTGAATAACCCGCAACATTTTTAACGGCGATACCTAATTTTTCCGCCGCAACTAAATCCACATTATTTGTTCCTGTGGCAGTAATGGCGATTAATTTTAATTTTGGTAGCTGTTGTAAAATATCTGCCGTTAAAAGGACTTTACTGGTGATAATAATTTCAGCATCTTGCGCGCGTGAAATAATTTCTTCTTGGCTTGTACGAGCATATTCTTGCCAAGTATGAGGGAAACTTGGGCGCGGAATATCAATATGCGAAGGTAAAGCTGTGCGATCTAAAAAAACAATGTTCATCATCATAAGTTCCTTATCAATGAATAAGTAAGAAAAAACTGCACAGAAATCACTTTCCATGCAGTTATGTTTTATTTGTTATTTGGCTTTTGCATATAGCGGAAAAATTCGCTATCTGGTTTAACCAACATTAAATTATTGCTGTCTTTAAAGCTGGCTTCATAGGCTTGCATACTACGAATAAAACTAAAGAAATCCGGGTATTGACTAAATGCTTTAGTATAAAGTTTTGCTGCAATCGCATCACCTGCCCCGCGTAATTCTTGCGCTTGTTTATTCGCTTGCGCCAAAATAACGGTGACTTTACGATCAACATCGGCTTGAATAAAAGCAGCTTTTTCCTTCCCTTCACTGCGATGTTCACGCGCTACGGCGTCACGTTCTGCACGCATACGTTGATAAATAGAAGAAGAAACTTCATCAGGTAAATTGATTTGCTTAACGCGCACATCAATGACTTTAATACCTAATTCAGACGTGCTGTCTTCTCCTGTATTTAAGGCTTTTTTCGTACTTGCCATTAAAGCATCTCGCGTACCAGACACGATATCTTGAATGGTGCGTGAACCAATTTCTGAACGTAAACGGTCGTTGACTTTACGGCGCAATAAATTAACCGCTTGGCGATAATCACCGCCACCTGTTGCCGTATAAAAACGTCCAAAATTGCTGATTTGCCATTTTACATAAGAATCTACTAATAAATCTTTCTTTTCCACTGTGACAAAGCGATCGGCGCGTCCGTCTAATGTACGAATACGAGCATCCAGAATTTTCACATTTTCAATAAATGGCACTTTAAAATGTAAGCCTGGTTGATAAACCACAACTTTATTATCCGCATCGCGTTGCACTTTACCAAAACGCAACATAATGCCTCGCGTACCTTCTTGTACTTCAAATACGCTAGAATAAACAACGGCTAAAGCCACAACGATAATTGCAGGTAAAATTTTACGCATTAATGAAATCTCCCTTTGCGACCAAGATAAGCGTCATCGCTTTCTGCTTGCTCCACTTTCGGACTAATCGGGGCAACTGCCTCCTTTTCTTCCGTTAATGTGCTTGTTTTTTTAGTTGGCTCGTCTTTTTGCCCTTGTAATAACTTATCTAAAGGCAAAATACTTAAATTATTGCCATCGCCTTCCAACATAACTTTTGGCGTTTTCGCCATAACGCTTTCCATCGTTTGTAAATACAAACGTTCGCGTAATAATGCAGGATCGGCTAAATATTCAGGTAATAAACGTTGATAACGCTCCACTTCCCCTTTTGCGTTTAACACAACTTGCTCTTTATAAGCATTTGCACTTTCTATAATGCGTTGCGCATCACCACGAGCAATCGGCTCTTTTTCTCGTGCATAAGCTTCCGCTTCACGAATATAACGTTGTTCATCTTCTTGTGCTTTAATCGCATCATCAAAGGCGGCTTTCACTTCTTCTGGCGGACGTGCAGATTGGAAGTTCACATCAAGCACATCTAATCCCATATCATAAGGTTTAATAATCTCATCAATGGCTTTCCAAGTACGTTCACGCACGATAGAACGTCCTGTGGTTAAAATTTCGTCCATTTTCATATTACCAATCACATAACGTAATGCGCTATCTGTTGCTTGCATTAAACTTTCATTGGCATTCGTCACGCTAAATAAATATTTAGCCGGATCAATAACACGATATTGCACTGTCATTTCCACTTTTACCATGTTTTGATCTTCCGTTAACATTGCGCCTGAGGTGCGAAGTTCTTTCACCTGCTCAACATTTACTGGAATTACGGTATCGATAAAAGTGGGTTTCCAATTTAAACCTGGTTGTACGATTTTATCTAATTGACCAAAGCGTAAAACCACGCCACGGTCGGCCTCTTTAATGGTATAAAAACCACTAATCGCCCATAAACCCACCCCTACGGCTGCGGCAATCGGCAAAACTTTTTTCATATCAAAAGCCGAAGAAGATGGTGATTGGCGACCTCTGCCACCGCCTGTTGTACTGCCTTTTAGTTTTTTTAATAAATTATTAAAAATTTCTTCTAAATCTGGTGGCGATTGTTCTTGATTATTCCGTCCTTGGTTTGGACGTTCTTGGCCATTTGGCTTTTGCGAACTTCCTGGGCGACCCCAAGGATCTTGCTCTGAATTATGCATTGACATTTCGTTCTCCATTGCTCAAAAGTCAAAAAAAATTGCGTAACAGTCTAAACAAAATATAAGGTTAAGTCTAACGAAATTATGCGCTTAATTGAGAATTAAGTTTGAATTTGTGGCGAAACTTGATAGCGCATAAAGGGCAACGGGAAAATTTCTTGTAAGCCCTTTTCTTGCCAACGAAAAACCTGACTTTTTTTCGGTGCGAGTGAAGAAAATAGCGCGCAATAAAAAGGTAAGCTCGTGAAAAAAGTCAGCTCTCCTTGTGGGGAATAAGGCGAAATAATTTGCAAGTGCGTGGGGGAATGTTGCACCGTCCGTAATTTTCTCAAGCCCACACCACTTGCTTTTAGCACGGCTTCTCGCACACACCAACATTGATAAAACGCGCGTTTTTTATCCTCTTGCTGTTGAAACCAATCCCTTTCTTCAGCACAAGCAAAATGTTGCAATAAGGCGAGATAATCTCGTTCTTTTTGAGGTGATTCAATATCAATGGCAACTTGCGCTTCCTCGCCCCAAAGCAGAGCGACCGCCACCCAAGAACCGGAATGACTAAGATTAAAATCTGCATTTTTTATGCTAAGCTGTGGGCGACCATTTTCCGCTAACGTAATATGCCGTAAGCAAGCCAACTTTTCGGCGCGAGGGATTTTTTCCAGCAGTTGTTGCAATAAAAAATACGCCACTTGGCGTCGATGTAAGGCCGTTTTTTTTACACTTTGCTGAGCATAACAGGGCAAAATTTGCCCTGTTAAATTCCCCATTTGCTCAATATTGGCAAAGGCGAGTAATAATTGCGTCATGCTAAATTATCTAAGCCCCATTGATAATAAGCATTTTTTTTGCCACCAAAAAGTTCTGCGGTTAAGGCGGAAGCTTTTTTTAAAGGTAATTCTTGCACTAAAAGTTGTAATGCTTTTTGCGCTTGTGGGGAAATTTCAGCGCAATCCGTTGGCGCTTTGCCTTCCACAATCACCACCATTTCACCTTTTGTGCGGTTTGCATCTTCTTTTAACCAAGGAATTAAATTTTCCAACGTATCCCCCGTGATGCTTTCCCATGTTTTGGTAATTTCACGAGCTAATACCACGTAGCGATCTGCGCCAAAGACTTCCGCCATGGTTTCTAACGTCGCTAAAATACGATGCGTCGATTCATAAAAAATCAATGTGCGCTCTTCATTGGCAACTTGTTGTAATTTATCCATTTTTCCTTTCGGTTTCGCCGGTAAAAAGCCTTCAAAACAGAAGCGATCTGAAGCAATACCCGCCCCAGAAAGCGCGGTAATCGCCGCACAAGCTCCTGGTAATGGCACAACTTTCACGCCCGCTTGACGACAAGCACGCACTAAATGAAAACCAGGGTCGCTAATTAACGGTGTGCCTGCGTCTGAAACTAAGGCAATATTCATACCTTGTTGTAATTTTTCCAATAAATGCGTCGCTTTTTGCTGTTCATTATGGTCATGCAAGGCGAAAAAAGGCTTTTTAATCCCATAATGAGAAAGAAGTAAACCGCTATGGCGCGTATCTTCTGCGGCAATTAAATCCACCTGAGCAAAGGTTGCCAAGGCGCGCTCAGTAATATCTTGTAAATTACCAATAGGCGTTGGCACGATATATAAAATTCCTTGTGTCGTTTCGAGTGTTTTTTGCATAATTTATTCGCTTTTATTTGATTTTAGTCTATGAGATAAGTAAGATCATCGACTTATGTTTATTAAGGAGAAAATTCCGTTATGCTATCACATCGTAAGTCGTTAAAACATCTTTTAGCACCGATTTCTTTAAGTCTTTGTTTAGCCAGTTGTAGTGGCTTAGACTTTGGCTTGTCTTCGAAAAATAGCCCTCTCTGGCAAGATGTCAACGCGAGTTCTGATTATTATTTACGCCACAGTCAGCAAGCGACATCCTTAGAAGAACGTAATAATTTCAAATTGTTAGCGGCTCGTGCTTTGTTGCAGGAAAATAAATTGGCTCAAGCTCAAGGACTTCTTTCTGAATTAACGCAATTAACGCGCATACAAGAAGAAGATAAAACCTTAATTCTTGCCCATTTATCCGCCCTTTCTCAACAAAATCACCTTGCGCAACAAGCATTACAACAATTAAATTTCAATGATTTAAACTCAACGCAAAAAATTCGCTTTTTAGCAATTTCCGCACAAATTGAGCAAAATAAAGGCGATTATCTCAGCGCGCTTAATCAACGTTTAGCCATGGATGATTACTTTACGAGCATTCAGGAAAAACAGCGTAATAACGATGAAATTTGGGCGATTTTACGTCAAATGCCAGCAAGTTTACTGCAAAATAGTCAATTTTATGCTGATAACAACCCAAGACTACAAGGTTGGTTAAGTCTTGCGAATTTATACAATCAACATATTGATTCTTTAGAAACTTTACGCAGTGCTATTTTGAATTGGAAAGTGCAACATGCACAACATTCTGCAGTTTATTTATTACCAAAAGAATTACAAAATATTTTTAATTTCCAACATTTAAATGTAGGACGTGTGGCCTTGTTATTACCTTTAAGTGGCAATGTCAAACTTATTGGTAATACGGTAAAACAAGGCTTTGAGTTTGCTCATGCCAATAGCTATGAACCTGTCAGCGTTTTCGATACCAGTTCTGGCAATATGGCGGAAATTTTACAACAAGTAAAAGCACAAGGCATTACAACGGTCATTGGGCCTTTATTAAAACAAAATGTGCAACAGTTAATTCAAAATCCGCAATGGTTAACAGGCTTAAACGTACTCGCTTTAAATACGCCTTCTCAAGCGCCGTCCCTTGGGCAAATGTGCTATTTCAGCTTAGCGCCAGAAGATGAAGCGCGCAGTGCTGCCGATAAAATGTGGCAACAACACATTCAACTGCCTTTAGTTTTAGTACCAAAAAATAATTTAGGTCAGCGCGTCGCTAATGCCTTTACTCAGCATTGGCAAGCCTTAGGCGGAAATGAAATTCAAGTGGATTATTACACCGATATGGCAGACCTTCGCCCTATTTTCGTGCGCGCCATAGGCATTATCGAACCTTCGGAAAAAGATAAAGGCAAAGCAAATTATCGCGAAAAAAATCGCCGTGATTTCGACCCAACATTCCAAGCTGTGCAAGCTGTGTTTGCTTTAGGGGATAACTTGCAACTTGCTGATATTAAAACCACAATTGATAACACCAATGTAAAATTACCGCTTTTCGCAAGTTCACGTATCAATTCACCGAATAATCAAGGCAGTTACCGTTTATTGATGGAAGGCACGAAATTTACAGATTTACCTTTATTTAAAGACCCAACTTCTGATGATTTCTTAAAAATTGCACGAGCAAATCAAGAGGATTATTCTCTCATGCGTCTTTACGCAATGGGGGCTGATGCTTGGAAAGTGGTCAATAATTTAAATGAAATGCGCCATATTGCAGGCTTCCATGTCAGTGGCTTAACCGGTAATCTTTCTGCGAACTACCGCTGTGAAATTCAACGTGATATGACATGGTTTGAATTTAAGCAAGGTCGTTTAATCGAAGAAAATGCGCTGATGTTAAATAATGAAACGCCATCTCAGCATGATGAACCTGAAACAAACCAAGAAGATGTAGCAAGTTTGCTATAAAAAAACACTCGCACCGAATTTTTGGAGTTTTTATGCCACTATTACAACGCTCACCTACGCGCCGTCAAGGGGAAAAATTTGAACACCTTGCGCGCCAGTTTTTAGAAAAACAAGGTTTGCATTTTATTGCTGGAAATGTAAATTTCAAATGCGGAGAGCTTGATTTAATTATGCAAGAGCAAGAAACCATTGTTTTTGTGGAAGTGCGCCAGCGTAAAAATCACGCTTTTGGCGGTGCGGTAGAAAGCGTCGATTGGCGCAAACAACAACGTTGGCTGGATGCGGCTAATATGTGGCTTGCAGAGCGTGGTTTAAGTTTAGAAGATGCAGATTGCCGTTTTGACCTGGTCGCTTTTGGTAAAAATGCCGATGAAATACAATGGCTTGCCAATTTTTTAGATGATTAATTCCTTTTACCTTAATTAAAATTATGTTAGAAAAAATTAACAACCTTTATGCAGAAAGTATTCAAAGCCAAATTTCTGCATCTAAATTACTACCCGAAGTGGTTGTGCGCGCGGCAGAAAAAATGGTCGAAACTTTGCTTGCAGGAAATAAAATTATTGTCTGCGGACAAGGCCGAGCTTATGCTAACGCCCAATTTTTAGTGGCGAATTTATTACATCGCTACGAATTAGCGCGTCCCAGTTTTCCGGCTGTCTTGCTTTCTTTAGACGGCGCTGTGGCCTCGGCGATTTATGCTGAAAATCCAAACGATAATTTATACTTACGTCAATTTGAAGCCATTGCGCATAAAGGTGATTTAGTCATCGTGTATACGCCTTGTGGTACGGAAGAAAATATTTTAAGTTTAATGCATAGTGCCAGTGGCCGAGAATTAAGCATTATTGCCTTAACAGGGAAAAATCACGACCATGTGAAAGGATTTTTAGCCGAACAAGATATTGAAATTCCAGTGCCTGCCCATAAAGAAAGCCGTATTCTTGAACAACATTTATTTATTACCAACAGCTTATGTGAATTAGTTGATTTTTCTCTCTTTTCACATAATTTGTAACTTTAGGAGTATATTATGAAAAAACTCACTACTCTTGCCATGATTTTTGGCTCAGCCCTTGCGCTACAAGCTTGTGTTCCTGCGGCCATTATTGGCGGTTCAGCGGTTGCAGGTAAAGTGATTACCGACCCTCGCACCGTTGGCACGCAAATTGATGACGAAACCTTAGAAGAACGCGTTATCCTCGCTATTAACAAGGACGCTCAATTACGCCAAGAAGCGCGTATTAATGCGGTGTCTTATAATGAACATGTGTTGTTAATTGGCCAAGTCCCAAATAACAATTTAAAAATTCAAGCCGGTAATATTACAAAAGGCGTAAAACATGTAAAAACCGTTTATAACGAATTGGTGATCGGTAAAAAAATTCCAGCCAGCCGAATTTTTAAAGATGGCGCGATTACATCTCAAGTAAAATCAAAATTACTCATTACGCCAAATATCAATAGCACTAATGTCAAAGTGATTACTGAAAATGGGCAAGTTTATTTAATGGGATCGGTATTACCTGAACAAGCTGCGATTATTATTAACGTTGTGCGCAATATCAATGGCGTTCAAAAAGTAATTAACGCAATGCAATTAGTCAACAATTAAACGCGTTACCACGTAACAGTAAAAAAGGACGTTAAACGTCCTTTTTTCTTACCTAACTATCTTAAATATTTCACTTCGCCTTCGGTGAGGTTTTCAATAATTTGGTCATTTTTTAATTGTTGTAAAATAAATAAGGTTTGTTTTTCATTATTTTGCACAAGGCTTCGAATTTCATTGGTTAAGGCTTTTTTCGTTTTTGGGCGACGGACAACTTTGCGACTTAACAACCCTGTTTTAAAAGTTTGATAACGATCTACCGCCTCATAATGTTGGCCTAAATCCCAAATCACCTCTTCACCATCAAAACTTAAGGCTTTTAACGCGCCTAAATATTTCATAATCGCTTGAGTATATTCCTCAGCTTTATGCCCTTGTAAATATTTCATCCCCGTTGTCGCGATAATGTGGTTGCGCAAGGCTTGACGATTAGTCGGTAAATGGCTTTTATCTTTGGTTTTTTTGATAATGTTGCGATATTTATGGAAAAACTCTTGGCAACTTTTATCCATAGGGACAGAAATGGAAATAGAAGGTTTTGATACGGCTTCCGCTTGCGTTGCTTCACCTTCTTGGCCTTTATTTTCCAATAAGGGCTGAATATTGGCTAATTGTCTTGCTAATAATAAGCGACAGCGCCGTCCATTCGGTTGTGATGAAATAAACTCACATAAGCCCTCATAGCCACGATCATAAGATAAAACGTGAAATTCAACATCTTTATTCACGGTCACATCTAAACGACCTAAAAAGTACGCAATATGAAAATCCAAATTATTTTTTGCAATTTTATGGACTTTTATTAAGGAAATATTCAACATATTGTCGATATTTGATGGCAACATCACATAATTTTGATTATCTGCTGCGCCAACAAACAAAAAGATACGCGCATATTCACATAAATTGATGCCATCAATATCTAAGGTGTTGACATTTTCATAATCAATAAAGGCATATTTCATATCATTCCCCTTTCTGTTTGAAGTGGTTTTAAGCAGTGTACCACTCTCTTCATTATTTTGGCTGAAATTTGCAAAAAATTTTTCTATCTATTTTAACAAGTTGCAAACTGCTCTAATAATTTACCACAACAATGCTTAAATTTTTTCCCACTTCCACAAAAACACGCTGATTTTTGCGTAGGGTAATTCACGTTAGGATCGACAAAATACCATTGGCCATCTTGGCAATAAAAGAGGGATTTTTCGTGATGGGTTTGCTGGGTTTCTTGCGCAATATAAAATGCCTTAAATTCAACAAAGGCTTTTTTCGGCGCGAAGGCTTCGTCGTTAGAAAGAATGTTTAAACCGCACCATTTTGTTTGCCCTATCCAAGTGTTTAAAGCCTTTTTATCGAGCTTATCTTGCTGACAAGGTAATGTGGTTTGCACAATATAATCCGCCATTCCTAAACTTATCGCGCAATAACGTGAACGCATCAATTGCAAAGCGGTTTGTGCTTTTTCTTTTCCTTGATGTAAAGGTGCGCAACAATTCGCATAAATTTTTCCCGACTGGCAGGCACATAATTCCATTTTTTCTTCCTTTTAAAATAAAAGAAGCATTTTAAAAAATTTTTCCTTCCTTTGGCAAAAAAAATTCCTTTTTTCGGTACGAGTTGTCTTTTTAATTCATCTCAAGCACGTTAAAATAAGCGCTCTTTTAATCCTGTGGTTCGTAACCCTCCCACAATAAAAAACTAGGAAAATCATGAATATTTCAAATCCAAACTGCACACGTCGTGCGCTCGTCATCTTTTCTGGCGGACAAGATTCTACTACCTGTTTAATTCAAGCTTTACAAAATTATGGCAAAGAAAATGTGGAAGTCATGACTTTTCACTATGGTCAGCGCCATGATATTGAATTACAAAAAGCGCAATGGATTGCACGCGATCTGGGCGTAAAACAAACGCTTATGGACACCTCGCTTAAAGCCGTGACAAAAAATGCTTTAATGCAACAAACGCCAATTGAAACAAATGAAAATGGCTTGCCAAATACCTTTGTTGATGGACGTAACGCGCTCTTTTTACTCTACTCTGCTATTTATGCCAAAGGACAAGGTATTACGGATATTATTACCGGCGTTTGTGAAACCGATTTTAGTGGCTACCCAGATTGTCGAGATGTGTTTATTAAATCCATGAACGTCACTTTAAATTTAGCTATGGACTATAATTTCCGTCTTCTCACGCCTTTAATGTACTTAACTAAAGCGCAAACTTGGCAATTAGCTGATGAATTAGGCGCTTTAGATTATATTCGTCAACACACCCACACTTGTTATTTAGGTGTTGAAGGCGGTTGTGGCGAATGCCCAAGTTGCCTATTACGCGAAAAAGGTTTAGCGGAATATTTAGCGCAAAAAGAGGCAAAAGATGTTCAAAATTAGCAAAGAATTTCATTTTGATATGGCTCATCTTTTAAACGGACACGATGGAAAATGCCAAAATTTACATGGCCATACCTACAAATTACAAGTAGAACTTTGTAGCGATTTAATTCCTTCTGGTGCTAAAAAAGGTATGGTTGCAGATTTTTCTGATGTGAAATCCGCGGTAAAAAAATGGATTTTAGAGCCGATGGATCATGCTTTTATGTTTGACCAAAGCTCTGAAAAAGAATGTCAAATTGCCGAACTTTTAACGACTTTAGAGTCCAAAACCTTTGCTTTTCCAACGCGCACTACAGCGGAAAATATTGCGCAATTTATTTTTCAACGTTTGCGCGCCAATACTCGCCTTCCCATTTCTTGCGTTCGCTTATGGGAAACGCCAACGGCTTTTTGTGAGTATTCGGAATAAGTATGCAAAATTCGCTTATAATTCCGTCACTTCAATTTCCCGTTGTAGAAATTTTTGAAAGTTTACAAGGTGAAGGGGCGAATACGGGAATGCCCAGTATTTTTATTCGTTTCGGCCGATGTAATTTACGTTGTTCTTGGTGCGATACGCCTTATCAGCAATATCGCTTTATGTCCTTTGCTGAAATTTTAGAGCGTGTGGCCCAATTTTCGGCGCGAAACATTATTATTACCGGTGGTGAACCGACTATTGTGCCGAATTTAGCCCATTTGTTAGCCCATTTAAAAGCGCAAGGCTTTTTTCTTGCCATAGAAACCAACGGGTTAGAAAATGTGCCAGAAGAAATAGATTACATTGCCACGAGCCCTAAATTTCAATTCGCTAAAATGTATGAAAAACAAGGAATTAAAAAGGCAAATGAAGTGCGCATTGTGGTTGATAAACTTAAAAACCCTGCGGACTTTTTAGCCTTTTGCCAAACAATTCGCCAACGAATTCAAGCGGATTTTTACTTCCTTTCTCCTTGCCAGATAAATGGGGAATTTAATTTGCTCCAAACCTTACAGTTGTTAGGGGATTTAAATGCCAAACCGCAGAAAAAACCATGGCTATTAAGTTTGCAAACTCATCTTTTAGTGGGGATTGAGTAGCTCAACTAAATAAAGGTCTATTTTTCGGCGCGAGCTTCTTTTTTAAAATAAAAAAAACCGCACATTTCGTGCGGTTTTCGTCAACTATTACAGTTAATTATTCTACGATTAAGGTACGGCAAGTTGTGGTGCCACCTAAGGATAATTCATCACCTTGGGTTAGTAACACTAAGTCGCCTTCGTGAATGTAACCTTTTTCTTTTAATAATTGAATCGCTAAGCGTGCAGCTTTAGTTGTACGGCTTGCTTCAATATCTAACACAGGCACAACGCCACGCAATAATGCACAAAGATTTAAGGTTTCTTCATGACGAGAAAGCGCGAAAATTGGTAAACCTGAACTAATACGTGACATATATAATGGTGTTGTACCGCCACTTGTTAAGGCAATAATCGCTTTAACACCTGGCATATGGTTTGCAGAATACATTGCTGAAAGTGCAACAGATTCTTCAATTGAACCAAATTCACGGTTTAAACGGTGACGAGAAACGTTAATGCTTGGCATTTTTTCTGCGCCAATACATACATTTGCCATCGCTTTTACTGTTTCTTCAGGGTATTGACCTGCCGCAGTTTCTGCTGAAAGCATAACGGCGTCAGTACCATCTAATACCGCATTTGCAACGTCCATAACTTCTGCACGTGTTGGCATTGGGTTAGAAATCATTGATTCCATCATTTGAGTTGCAGTAATCACTGCACGGTTTAATTGACGTGAACGACGAATTAATTTTTTCTGTACGCCAACTAATTCAGGGTCACCAATTTCAACACCTAAGTCACCACGAGCAACCATAATAACGTCAGACGCTAAAATAATATCGTCCATAGCTTCTTGAGTTGCAACCGCTTCTGCGCGTTCTACTTTCGCAACAATTTTCGCATCTAAACCTGCTTTTTTCGCTAATTCACGAGCATATTCTAAATCTGCGCCAGAACGTGGGAAAGATACAGCTAAGTAGTCTACTTTAATTTTCGCTGCAGTGATGATATCCGCTTTATCTTTTTCAGTTAACGCGTCAGCAGATAAGCCACCACCTAATTTATTGATACCTTTATTGTTAGAAAGTGGGCCACCAACAGTCACTTCGGTGAAAACTTTGTTCCCTTCGGTTTTTAATACGCGTAATTGAACACGACCATCATCTAACAATAAAATATCGCCAGCTTCTACATCGTTTGGTAAAGTTTTGTAGTCTAAACCAACCGCTTCTTGGTTACCTTCACCTTTTGGTAAATCAGCATCAAGAATAAATTTGTCGCCAATATTTAATAAAATTTTGTTGTCTTTAAAGGTAGAAACACGAATTTTCGGGCCTTGTAAATCCCCTAAAATCGCCACGTGACGATTTAATTTTTTCGCAACTTCGCGTACACGATTCGCACGTTCGATATGATCTTCAGGTGTGCCGTGTGAGAAGTTCATACGTACAACGTTTGCACCCGCTGCAATAATTTTTTCTAAATTATTATCGCGGTCTGTTGCAGGTCCTAAAGTACATACAATTTTGGTTCTTCTGAACTTTTTAGTCATTTTTATCTCCGTTTATATAAAATCTTGCTTATTTCCCCAAACAAAAACTTAAGTTTTCGCTGAAAAATAAAGTTTGCATTGTACGCTAAAAATAAAACGAGATCGAGATCACATTTTAGAAAAAAAAGGCTTGCAGACTTTCTTTTTTCATCTTTCAGCGCGCTATTTTAAAGGCCTACTCAATTTCTCGAATTTCAATGCGTTCGCTTACTTGTTTTTCTTGGGCTTTAATTTGTTTAAAATCAAATAATTTGCTGTCAACCATATGTGAAAGCGTAATATTTTGCATCGCGCTAAACATTGTTTCTAAACGCCCTGGATATTGACGTTCCCAATCTAACAGCATGCGTTTAATGACTGCGCGTTGCACATTCGGTGTGACATCGCATAAATCCGCAGGAATAATCGGATAATTTTTCCCTTGCGCAAATTTAATAATATCTTTTTCTTTACAATAAGCTAATGGGCGAATCACCACATGTTTGCCGTCATCTGTCACTAATTTAGGTGGCATCGATTTCATCTTTCCACCATAAAACATATTTAAAAATAAGGTTTCTAATAAATCATCACGATGATGGCCTAAAGCAATTTTCGTTGCACCAATTTCTGTTGCTGTGCGATATAAAATACCACGGCGTAAGCGTGAGCATAACGAACAAGCCGTTTTACCTTCTGGAATTTTATCTTTTACAATGCCATAGACATTTTCTTGTACAATTTTGTATTCAACGCCTAAGGATTTTAAATAATTAGGTAAAATATCTTCTGGGTAGCCTGGATGTTTTTGATCTAAATTAACCGCGACTAAATCAAAATGTACGGGCGCGTTATGACGTAAATTTAATAGCATATCAAGTAACACATAACTGTCCTTGCCACCTGACATACACACCATGATTTTATCGCCCTCTTCAATCATATTGAAATCCGCAATGGCGTTGCCTGCATTTCGGCGCAAGCGCTTTTGCACTTTATTTAAGTTATATGCTTGCTTTTTCTGTTTTTGTAAATCGTCCGTATTCATTTATTATTCCCAAAATAAAAGGGCATATCTTAATAAGAAAGTGTTTTTTTGCAAGAAAAAAAGCGCAAATCTTTTAGCTTTACTAAGCGCTGAATAATAATACAAAATCACTCTACTTTTCGCCCTATTTTTTCTAATCAACGAATAAAAAAATGTATTGTAAAAAAATCACCCACTCTTTTCCTTCAACCACCACAACACTCGCACCGAAAATTTGTTTTTTTAGAAAAAAAACGCCTTAAAAAATTTAGCATTACCAATGGTAGCGGTAATGGCTCTGACGGCTTGTAACGATAGTAATCCTATCATTGGGAAATATGAGAGCCTTTGGAATGGAAAACCTTAAAAGTAGAAGTTTCCCATACAAATGAAAAAGGTAGTTATAGTATTCACGGTGGGTTTGCTTGTTCCTCTCTCTTTGGGTCGGGTATTATAAAAAAAATGATTATATCCTTTAATCTAAAAAATGGAAAATTAATTGATTCCATTGATTCTGAAGAGATTGGAACATTTAATGTAAAAATGAAATTTCATTTAAAGATGAAGCTTGCACAGGACCTTATAAAAAAGCGGATTAATTTATGTTTATTATTTCAAAAGCAATGCTTTTCCCGTTGCTTACTCAATGTGGGGTAGCTATTGCGCCGCAAATATTAGAAACTATTATTTCTGTTGAAAGTGGCAAACCCCTTATGCAGTAGCGGTCGTTTATAAAAAAAACCGCCTAAAAGGCGGTCTTTTTTTATTCTTTATTTTTTTCTTCTTCTTTTTTCTTTCTTCTTTCTAATTTCAGTTGTTTTTTATATTCAATAACTTCTGCTTCATATTCTTTTAAATTTACTACATATGAATTAAAAGCTTGCTGAAAAGCATTACTCTCATTATCAATAGATGAGCTATCTTTAATGCTTAAATTTAATTCTTCTTGTAACCAATAAAAAAGACATAACTTAAAAACTTCTGCTAAATTAAATTTTTTTCTTGCTATAACTTGAAAATCAGCCTTTAATTTATCTAAATCTTCTTTTTGGTTAAGATCAAAAAATAAAATATTTCTTTTATATGGTACAAATCTTGTCGAGCTTAAGCTTACATTCATATTATTTTTTATAAAAGAATATGGTACAGGGTTTTCAAAAACATAATTCATTACTGTTCTTGTTAAATCAATTTTAGAAACCCCAGCTTCGATAGATAACAAATCGTAAAGTTCTGCTAAAGGCGGATCCATTGAAATCCCCCTTAAATTTTCGTGATAATTTTTCTTTTCCATTAAATGTACCCCTTATTTGTAATAAAAAAAACACGCTTTTATAATACAAAAAAACTTTATAATAATCTAGTGTTTTTTTACTCTGTCGTTATGTGGATTTTTTAACGCCGAACAAGACTTGCGGACAAACCCATTAATAACTTATTTATAACTTGCTCGCCAAAGGCTTGAAATATCAAAAATGATTTTCCACAAAGTTATAAACAAGTTATCGCTTGTACTCTTAAAGGAATTTAATCAACCCAACGTTTAAATATCAGCGAAGTATTCACCCCACCGAATGCGAAATTATTATTCATAACATAATCGGTTTGAATTTCTCTTCCTTCATGCATAATGTAATCTAATTTACCGCAACGTTCGTCTGGCTGAGTTAAATTTAAAGTCGGTGCAAACCAACCGTCACGCATCATTTCAATAGCAAACCACGATTCTAATGCCCCACAAGCACCTAATGTATGACCTAAATAACTTTTTTGTGAACTTATGGCTACATTCTTCCCAAATACAGCTTCCGTCGCTAAAGATTCAGCAATATCCCCTTGCTCTGTTGCTGTGCCATGTCCACTGACATAACCTATTTGATCGGCACTAATTCCGGCATCTTTTAAGGCTAATTCCATACAGCGTTGCATCGTTTCTTTTTGCGGGCGTGTAACATGAGCGCCATCACTATTTGTACCAAAACCAACAACTTCAGCAATAATTTTCGCATTACGTGCTTTTGCGTGTTCTAATTCTTCTAACACAAAAATACAACCGCCTTCGCCAATAACTAATCCATCACGATTCGCATCATAAGGACGCGGGGTTTGCTCTGGATGTTGGTTATTTCGACTCGCAGCATATAAAGCATCAAAAACATGTACTTCAGAAAAACAAAATTCCTCACTTCCGCCAGCTAACATCATTGGAATTAAACCATATTTAATAGATTCATAAGAATAACCAATCGCTTGTGAACCTGAAGAACAAGCACTTGAAGTTGGGATAACTCGTCCTGTTAAACCAAAGAAAATTTCAATATTTGCCGCTGTTGTATGTGGCATCATTCGCACATAGGTGTTAGAGTTAAATCCATCAGAATGTCCTGTTAAAAATAGCTCACCTAAATCCCCAACATCTTTTGTACTTCCAGTTGATGAACCACAAGCTACGCCCATATCTCCATTTTTTAAACAAGGGTCTATTTCACCATTATGTAAAAAGTTTGCATCCTTTAAAGCTCTTTCTGCCGCATCTGTACAAAGTTGTGCAACTTTACCCATGCTACGTTTTTGTTTTCTTGTCCAATGAGCCGGCGGTGCATAATTTGGAATTGGCGCGCCTAAATACGACTCCAATTCAGGATATTTCTCTGCAACATTAAAAAACTGTACGGCATTTTCTCCCTTCTGAAAGGCTTTTTTTATACTTTGCCAAGAGTCACCTAAGGCCGTTATTCCGCCAATACCTGTTACTACAACACGTTTTTGCATAATTGGTTTCGTCATTAACACAATCCTCCATTTACTGCTATCACTTGACGAGTAATATATGATGCTTTTTCATCCATTAAAAAACTTACCGCATGAGCCACTTCTTCCGCTTCGCCAATTCTACCGACCGGTATCATTTTTAAAATTTGTTCTAACGGTAAATTTTCATCTAAAATATCTGTTTGAATCAATCCTGGTGCCACACAGTTTACTGTGATTTTTCGTTTGGCTAATTCCAAGCTTAAAGCTTTCGCCGCACCAATAATGCCCGCTTTAGAAGCGCTATAATTTACTTGCCCACGATTACCAATTAAACCTGAAACAGAGGTGATGCAGACAATGCGACCTGCTTTACGTCGTCTTATCATTGGCATCATTATTGGGTGTAACACATTATAAAAACCATCGAGATTTGTACGTATTACGGTATCCCATTCCATTTCTGTTAAAGCTGGAAAGGCAGCATCTTTGGTTAAACCAGCATTTAAAACAACGCCATAATAAGCCCCGTTTTTTTCCACATCTTCCAATAAAATTTTTGCCGTTTCTTCACGATTACTAACATCAAACTGTAAAACTCGCGCTTCTCGACCTAATTTTTGAATTAATGAAGCCACTTCCTCTGCTTCTTTTCGGCGCGAACGACAATGAACAATAATATTAAAGCCATCTTCTGCTAACTTTAAAGCAATTGCACGGCCAATACCTCGGCTTGAGCCTGTAATTAAAATTGTTTTATTCATTTTTTTCTCTTTTATCCTAAATTTAATTGCGTTTCTTTCGGGCTATAAACGTTCAATGCGCCTTTAGCCAAAATATTCCCTGTTTGTTTATCTTTAACTAAACAATCAAAAACACTAAAACCTGTTACATCTTGCATAGACATGGTCACTTCAATTTTCAACAAGGTAGAAAATGGAATCTCTTGTGTGTAAAGCTCAAATTTTCTGGTTCCTAATAAAAAGCCTAATCGAATGTCCTCATTTGCTAACACACACATACAACCAGACCATGCCCCTATTGCTTGCGCCATTAATTCAATACAAGAAAATGTGGAAAAAACATGATTTCTCACCAATAAATTATTTTCTCTGATCCATGTTTCGGCATGTAAAAAATCCTCTCCAAATGCCGTTATTTTATCTAATAAAACCATTTCACCACTATGCGGTAATAAAGGCTCTACATTCAAAATGGGTAAGCTTAAATCAATCATGCTTTTCTCCTAAAATCAATACCGCATTATTTCCACCAAAAGCAAAAGAACTACTGGCTACAATTCGTTCTTTCTTTTCCCAGTACATCTTTTTATTTGTGAGTAAAATTCCTTTTTCTTCGATTTCTTGATTAATTTCATCAATTTGAAATTGCGCAGGTAATATCCCTTGTGGATTGATATCTCGACTAACAACACCCCAACTAATTGCGGCCTCTACCGCACCTGCCGCTCCTAAGGTATGTCCAGTATAGGCTTTAGTACTCGTAACAGGCACTGTTGATGAAAATATTTTATTAATTGCCGTCATTTCCATTTGATCGTTTTGTAATGTCCCCGTTCCATGAGCATTAATCCAACCAATATCTTCCGCTTGGCAATGGGCTTGTTTTAAAGCTTCTTCAAAAGCTTTCACCGCACCTTTACCTTCTGGGTGTGGCGATGACATATGGTAAGCATCGCTACTTGCTCCATAACCTAATAATTTAATATCACTAAATAACGGTTCTTTCGTTAAGACAAAAAGCGCTACGCCTTCGCCTATATTGATGCCTTTTCTATTTTGAGAAAAAGGTTTTGTTTGTTCATCACTCAAAACTGAAAGAGAATTAAAGCCACTAATTGTTAAGGGGGATAATGTGTCACCTCCTCCACAAATAACAGCATCACAGATTCCTGCTTTTAATAATCTTGCTCCCGTTATCAATGCTCTTGCAGATGATGTACATGCCGTTGAAATGCCATATACTACATTTTTTAAATGATATTGATGAGCAATAAAATCAGCTGGGGCATTAAAATATTGTTGTTGTTGATTAAATCTTTCTTTTTGATGATTATTTTCGGATGCTCGCTTTTTAAAAACGGGTATATTTTCATCAACACCTGTTGTTGATGTACCTATCACAACACCTACTCTTTGATGTCCATATTTTTCAATCACAACTTTAATTTGCATATCAATTTGTTCTAATGCATGCCAAAGTAATTGATTATTTCTACTTTTATGCTCTTGTGGTAGATTTTGTGGAAATGGTTTTAATTCTTTATTAATAGAACCCACAAAAAAACTTTGTTTAGTTTCTCCATTAACATTTAATAATAATGAATTATCTTTTGCTAATGATGTTTCGCCTTTATGCAAATTTAACATTTGAATATGCTGTTCAATCCCTTCACCTAAGGAAGTGAGTATTGCTGGTTTACTTAAATAAATATTTACTTTTTCCATTTTTTCATTTTTCTTTAATCAAAGTTACTTCCCATTTATATTTATCATCTAATCTAATAAATATTGTTTGCCCTTGTTGTTTAACTTTACCTTTCCTGTATCCTTTAAAATAAAAAACCTGCCAGTCATCTTCTTTTTGCCATTTAAGTTCAGGAAATATTTTCTGCTCTTTATTTAAGGTCTGTAATATTAAAGTTGTAAGCCATTGTATTTGTTTATTTGGCATAATAAACCCCTCATTATGCCAACCGTCTTGTTTTAAATTTAATCGTGACATAGGCATTCCAAAAGGATCTATTTGCATAATTCGATAATAAGACGGTAAATATTGAATCGTTAACAAACTTCGTTGTATTAGTTTATTATCCAACTGATACTTTTCTATTTTGAACATCTGCATTTGCTTATCTTTTAATGGCAACATTGCTTTATCCATATTACCTTGACAGCCTATGAGAAAAAAAATAAAAGTAAAAATGATAAAATTTTTGCTTATTTTATT
>JAHHQY010000023.1 GCA_020026115.1 Actinobacillus sp.
CCACCTTTGTCTTTTTCTTGGTCGCCAGTTTGGTCTACGGTTTCACCGCCTTCTGTGCCAGCGTCGCCACCTTCAACTACGGTTTCTTCTTTTTTATCAGTTGGTTCCGTTGTTTCAACTTCTGGCTGGGTTACGGTTTCTTCTTTTTTGCCTGGATCTAAGGTTGGGTCAACCACTGGTTTTTTGTCGTCTGGGTCAACTTTCGGGCCTTCTGGTACTTCAGGCAAGTTAATATCCACTTTAGGGTCGTCGACTGGGACATAAACTTTTTTCCCACCTACATCTCTTTCTTCACAGGCAGAGTTGGCCACATTATTTATAGCATACTCGCAGTACTCTTTTTTCGAGAATTCCAGTTCATTTTTAAGTTCATTCGTATAAAAGAGTAAATTTGCACTGCTTGGATCGTTAATATATTTATCATCGAGTTTTGGTGCTCCTTCTAATTCTCCAGAATTAAACAGTTTGTTTAAATCTGCAACTTTTAAGTCCTGAATACTGCCTTTCTTAGGATCTCCTTTACTACCTTTTCGGTGTTTGAAATAGCTATTAATCTCACTAATAGCAGAGAGTTTAAATTTGTTTATAAATTCATACTCTAACTCTTGCTTCTTATTGTGCTCCATTTCTTTCTTGTACGCTTCTTCAGGATTGTCCTTATTTGGGAAAGGAGTTATCTCATATCTCTCTGTATTTTTTTTATCTTCATCAGAAAGAGTTTCAATTGGAACATAGTCTTCTTTCTCTAAATCCCACGCTAATTCACCTCTATAAAAGGCATCTGTATCATCATCACCATCTTTATATTCGTTATAGGGCTCATAATAACCATCCTCTGGAAGCTCTCCTTTAACAGGTATTTCAATAAATTTTTTTACATTCTCAATATCATCTATCTTTTTGAAATTACCATAATATTCAGCAAAAAAAAGGTTAGAATCATTAATGCCGCAAAATTCAGCAGAGGTATAGCCTCTTTTCCCGCATGCCTCCCTCTCACTCTCTTGACTAGCTGCTTGTGCGCTTGAAACGGATAAGCCCATGGCTATAAGGGTTAAGGTGATGAGAGATTTTTTAAGGGGAGGGGTAAATGTTACTTTAGACATAATGTTTTTCCTATTTATTCAGTTCAGCACGCCACCCTCTTTACTGCTCATTTGGTGGAAAATGCTTCTTAATATTTAATTACTCTTTTTATGTTACCTTAAAAGGGGTAATAAAGCTAACCATTTATGCCTTTTGGGGTATAAATGAATACGTTTGTTTTTTTTTTGAGCGTACTTATTTTAAACCTTACCTTTTGTGAGTAGGGTTTTGTTAAGGGATTGGGGATTTTTAAGAGATAAAAAAAAGCGGGCAAAAGCCCGCTTTTCTTTTTCTTTTTCTTTTTATTTTTCTTTTCTTTTTATTTTTCTTTTATTTTTATTTTCTTCGCGCCGAAATTTTGTTTTTATGCTCTAGGCGCGATATTCGCGTTTTAAACGTTGAGGTTTTAACGGCAGGTCTTGACGTAAGGCGTTGGCGTCATATTGGCTTAGGGGAATTTGGTGGCCAATGTATGCTTCAATGGCGGGTAAATTCATGGCGTATTTTTCGCAAGCAAAACTTATGGACACGCCACTTTCGCCTGCGCGCCCTGTTCGCCCTATGCGATGCACATAATCTTCTTTGTCGTCAGGTAAATCGTAATTAAATACATGGCTGACTTCTGGAATGTGCAGGCCTCTTGCGGCAACGTCGGTGGCGACTAATAAATCCACTTCGCCTTGCGTGAATTGTTTTAATAAGGCCAAGCGTTTTTTTTGTGCGACATCGCCCGTTAATAAAGCCACGCGATGGCCGTCTGCTTTTAAGTAACCCCAAATTTCTTCGCAAGCGTGTTTGGTGTTGGCGAAAATGATGGCGCGATCGGGCCATTCTTCTTCAATTAAGGTTAAAAGCAAGGCCATTTTGTCTTGATTTGAGGGGTAAAAAAGCTCTTCTTGTATGTTTACGCCTGTTTTTTGCGCAGGCTCAATTTCGATATATTCTGGCTCGTTCATATCTTCAAAGGCTAATTCGCGCACTTTGTAGGACAGCGTTGCGGAAAAAAGCATGGTTAAGCGTGCCTTAGGCGCGGGGCATTTGCGTAATAAGTAGCGAATGTCGCGAATAAAGCCTAAGTCAAACATACGGTCGGCTTCATCTAGCACCACGACTTCGACTTCGTTTAAATGAATGATGCCTTGTTTGACGTAGTCAATCACGCGCCCTGTGGTGCCAATTAAAATATCCACGCCTTGGGCTAAAACGGCCAGTTGTTTTTCGTAGCCTTCTCCGCCATAAGCTAAACCTGTGCTAAGCCCTGTGGCTTTGGCAAGAAATTGGGCGTCGGCGTGAATTTGTACGGCAAGCTCGCGTGTGGGGGCTAAAATTAAGGCGCGAATTGAGTGGGCTTTTTTCGGCGCGAGCAGTAATTTTTGGAAAGTGGCGGTTAAAAAAGCCATCGTTTTGCCTGTGCCTGTTTGCGCTTGGCCTGCCACATCTTTGCCTTGTAAGGTTAAAGGTAAACTTAGGGCTTGAATGGGGGTGCAGTAAGTGAAGTTGGCTTGTTTTAAGGCTTGTTGAATTTTGGGGTGTAAGTTAAGGCTGGCGAATTGCTGTTCGCTTAAATGGGTATTGGACATAAATTTCTATCTTAAGTAAAAAAATTGGCACGATGATAGCACAAATCTGAAAGGCTCTTAAAAAATCTGCAAAATAATTACGGACTTTGTTTTTTTATTTAGACAGTTTCGGTTTTTAGTGCTAAAATTTGCGCCATCTTTTTGAAATCTCAAACTCAATTCTATTAACCAATCTAAAAAAACACATTTCAAATTATGCATTTAACAGAACTTAAAAACACGCCAGTGTCAGAGCTTATTGCGCTTGGCGAAAGCATGGGGCTGGAAAATCTTGCTCGTTTACGCAAGCAAGATATTGTCTTTGCCATTTTAAAACAACACGCGAAAGGCGGTGAAGATATTTTTGGTGGGGGCGTTTTAGAAATTTTACCTGATGGTTTTGGTTTCTTACGTTCCGCTGACAGCTCTTATTTAGCAGGCTCTGATGATATTTATGTAAGTCCAAGTCAAATTCGCCGTTTTAACTTACAAACGGGGGATAAAATTGAAGGGAAAATTCGCCCACCCAAAGAAGGTGAACGCTATTTTGCCCTGCTAAAAGTCGATCGCGTCAATGATGACCGCCCTGAAATTTCCCGCAATAAAATTCTTTTTGAAAACTTAACGCCTTTACATGCTAATTCTCGTTTACGTATGGAACGCGGTAACGGTTCTACGGAAGATTTAACCGCGCGTATTTTAGACTTAGCCAGCCCTATCGGGAAAGGCCAACGTGGCTTAATTGTTGCTCCGCCAAAAGCGGGTAAAACAATGTTGCTTCAAAATATTGCGCAAAGCATTACGCGTAACTACCCTGAATGCGAACTTATCGTGCTTTTAATCGATGAACGCCCAGAAGAAGTTACCGAAATGCGTCGTACGGTAAAAGGCGAAGTGATTGCTTCCACCTTCGATGAGCCGGCTTCACGCCATGTGCAAGTGGCTGAAATGGTAATCGAAAAAGCAAAACGTGCGGTAGAACATAAAAAAGACGTGGTGATTTTACTGGATAGTATTACGCGTTTAGCGCGCGCTTATAATACGGTCACTCCAGCTTCGGGCAAAATTCTTTCAGGTGGTGTGGACGCGAACGCTTTACATCGTCCAAAACGTTTTTTCGGTGCGGCACGTAATGTGGAAGAAGGCGGTAGCTTAACGATTATTGCGACCGCGCTTGTGGATACTGGCTCGAAAATGGACGAAGTGATTTTCGAAGAATTTAAAGGTACGGGTAATATGGAATTACATCTTTCACGCAAAATTGCTGAAAAACGTATTTTCCCTGCCATTGACTTTAAACGCTCAGGTACGCGTAAAGAAGACTTGCTTACCACCCCTGATGAATTACAAAAAATGTGGATTTTACGCAAAATCCTCAATCCAATGGGCGAAGTGGAAGCGATGGAATTTCTTATCGACAAACTTATGGTTGGCAAAACCAACGAAGAATTTTTTGAAATTATGAAACGTTCTTAAAGCCTACTTTCGCTAAAATTTAAGCTAAAAATTAAGCTAAAAAAAAGCCCTTTAAAAAAAGGGCTTTTATTTTTTATGTCACTCGCACCGAATTTTTGCTTGGCGCATTTTTCGGCGCGAGTGTTTTTTTCGCGCTTAGCGCATGGTAACAAACTCTTCTGAACCTGTTGGATGAATGGCGACGGTGTTATCAAAGTCTTTTTTGGTCGCGCCCATTTTTATGGCTACGGCAAAACCTTGTATCATTTCATCGACACCAAAACCAATGCCATGTAAGCCGATAATTTTTTCTTCTTCACCAAGGCAAACCAATTTCATTTTGCAAGTTTGGCGATATTTATCTTCGCCAATTGCGGTATACATTGGGGTGAATTGGCTTTGATAGCATTTGATGTTTTCTGCACCGTATTTTTCTTGCGCCTGTGGCTCGGTGAAACCGATACTGCCAATAGGCGGATGAGAAAAGACCACCGATGGCACTAAGTTGTAATCTAAATGCTCTTCAGGCTTGTTGTTAAATAAGCGTTCGGCTAAACGGCGTCCTGCGGCAACGGCAACGGGGGTTAATTCAATTCCGCCTTGCATAATATCGCCTACGGCGAAAATATTCGGCACGTTGGTGTTTTGGTATTTGTCCACTTTAATAAACCCGCGCGCGTTCGTTTCAACGCCTGTGGCAGACAGGTTGATTTTATCTGTGGCCGGTTCGCGTCCAATCGCCCAAATAACGCAGTCGGTTTGATGTTCTTCACCGTTTTCAAATTTTAAGGTGTAGCTGTTGTCGGCATTTTTTAGCACTTCTTTTGGCACGCTAAATGGGTGAATTTGAATGCCTAAACGCGCGTATTCTTGCATTAAGGTTTCCACCACCATAGGTTCAAAACGGCGTAACGGCGTATTTTGGCGCACAAATAAATGCGTATCTACGCCGAAGCTGTGCATAACGCCCGCTAATTCTACGGCGATGTAGCCTGCCCCTAAAATTGCGACGGATTTTGGTAATTCTTCTAAGGCAAAAAAGCCGTTGGAATCGATACCATATTCTGCCCCTGGAATATTAGGGCGAGATGGACGGCCACCAACAGAAATTAAAATTTTATCAGCAGTAATTTTTTCGCCGTTCACTTCCACAGTATGAGCGTCAATAAATTTCGCAAAGCCTTGAATAACATCAACATTATTTTTACTTAAAACGCGTTCATAAGATTGGTGAATACGTTCAATGTATGCTTGTCGATGAGCGACTAATCTGGCGAAATCAAATTTTTCAATTTTGACATCAAAACCATAAGCGGGGGCGTAATCATGTAAGGCTTCCGCCATTTGTGCGCCGTACCACATCACTTTTTTCGGCACGCAACCGACGTTAACGCAAGTTCCGCCTAAGGCTTTGGCTTCAATTAAGGCACATTTTTGGCCATATTGTGAGGCGCGATTTACGCTGGCAATTCCGCCACTGCCCCCACCGATGGCTAAAAAATCATAATGTTTTGTCATCTTACTCTCCTTATGAGAATGGCTTATTTTTCAGAATAATTGCTAATCAGCTCAATAAGTTGCGGTAATTCTTCGGCAATTTTTTGCTGATTTTCGAATTCTGCTTTTTCGCGAACCAAATCCAAGCGCATTCTTTCATTCACTTTTAAGGCTTTGCGTTTATCGTGCGTTGGCATATCCATTACCATCACATATAAGGTTTGCATTCCCGGATAGCTGGCTAAATTTAAGCCTAAAGGCTCTAGCAACATTTTTAAACGAATAACGCCTTCAGAATGATTACATTCTCCCGCTTGCATGGCTTTTGCGATAATTAAAATGCTTTCTTTTAAGCGTTCAACGCGTAATAAGCGCGCTTTTACAAAGGCATTTTTTTGCTGTTTTAATTGGGAAAATAAGCGCAAGGCGTAAAGGGCCATGGCTAAAATAATAAGGATCCCAATAATGAGTAAGGCGATTTCCATGCTGTCTTCTCGCTTTTATTTAAATTGGTTAATGTCGATGGTGTTAAAGGTGCGATATAAATCTTCCTCTTCTTCCTCTTCGTTAAGACCAAGTTCGTCCATTAGTTTTTCAATGCGATCTAAACATTCATCTACGAATTTTTGGTCGTCCGCTGAAAGTTTTTTGCCTGCGTCGAGTTGGTCTAATAATTCATTTAAGCATTCGTTGCTTTCTAATTGCATCAATTCCGCGTAAGGATCGTGTTTTTCAACTTTTGCTGGTGCGTGATTTTCGTTTGGCATCGGTTTGGTTTGTGGCTTATTGATGATTTCTACCATCAATGGCACTTTTTTACGGCTACCAATGCGTGGGTCTTTCACCACTTTTTCTGCTTGTAAGGCTTTTTTCTCTAATGCGCCATTGCGTGCGCCAGCGATTTTGCCTTTATGTTTACGTTTTTTCTTTTCTTCTCGCGCTTGGGCGTCAAGTTCGTAACGGGTTGCTTGGCGACGATTTTTCGGCATCGCGATTTTTTTGTCTGCCTTACGAATTGGCATAATGTCAGATATTTTTCGTGTTTTTTTGCTTCGAGCCATAATACTCTACTCTCTCTCTATAATAATTTAGGGGCGAATTGTAACACTAACTGTTCTTTTCTCATCATTTTTTTTACCTATTACTGCAAGAAAAAAATGCGCTGATTTCACAAACCAGCGCATTTTGATGTTTTACTTGTTTTTAATTCAGACGTTGTTCGTCTAAGACCGTATTTTGGGCTTGCCAGCCTAAATAACGCCCGTTGAACATTTCCGCTTCGCTTTCTAAAAAGGCGACAGTACTTAAGATTTCGTCATTGTGTAAATGAACGTCTTGCTCAAGTTTCACTAAATAGGCGTCATCTTCACCTGGTACCGGCATTGCCACGCTACTATGTTGTAAAGAAATAAATTGATATTTTTCGTTTTCGGCGACAGATTCTAAAAATCCTTGCATTTCCATTTCTGTGTAAAAATAAAAACGATGATCTACTCGGAATTCTCTGGTTAAATCTTCCCCGTGTTGACGCAAAATATCTAAGGTTTCTTCCGTCACGGTGGTTTTAATTTCTACGGCCGTTGGCAATAAGAAATCAAAATAAATATCCCAACCTGGATCGTGCTGAAGTTTTAAGTTGCTTGGGTCTATTTTTAAGGTGTTAATTAAAATTTCATTTATGGCAATTTCATACATATCATCTAAGTAAAAGTAGATTTTCCCTTTGCCATCGCATAACCAATACCCCACATATTTTGCAGGAATTAAGCTACATAGCATCGCGGAAACTTTACCTGAATCTTGAATAAAATTACGCAAACCTTCTGCCGTTGGTAAGCCATTTGGCATATGCTCGTAAGCGTAGGTGTATTCCACCACTAAACTTTCGTCAATTTGTTTGTTGTTAAAAAATTCTAAATTGACGGAAATTACCGCCTCTTTTCCGTTGATGGTGCTGTGATAACGTTGCCATTCACTTTTTGTCATTTTTTCCTCCTTATTCAAAACTCGCCCAAATTGGCGCATGATCAGATGGTTTTTCCATAGCTCGAATGTCTAAATCAATTCCAGTTTCAACACAATGTGTCATTAAGGCGTGATTTACTAAAATATGATCAATTCGTAAACCACGATTTTCTAAAAAACCTTTAGAACGATAATCAAACCACGAGAATTTATCTTCTGCGGTAGGATTTAAAGTGCGGAAGGTATCTTGTAAACCGAGATCGTATAAACGTTGATACCATTCTCGTTCTTCAGGTAAAAATGAACATTTGCCTGTGCGCAACCAGCGTTTGCGATTGCTTTCGCCTATGCCGATATCTAAATCGCTTGGCGAAATGTTCATATCCCCCATAATTAAAATGGGATTTTCGCTTGCGTGTTCGTCTTTTACATAACGCAATAAATCCGCATAAAATTTTTCTTTAGCCGGGAATTTGGTTTCATGATGACGGCTTTCGCCTTGTGGGAAATAGCCGTTAATCACCGTTAGTATACCAAAAGGGGTGGCTAAGTCTGCCATAATAATGCGTTTTTGTGCGTCGCTTTCATCGCTTGGAAAGCCTCGACGAACGGCAACAGGCATAGCTTTTGTTAATAAGGCTACGCCATAATGGCCTTTTTGCCCGTGATGAAAGACGTGATAGCCTAAATCGGCAAACATCGCATAAGGGAAGTCTTCATCGGCGACTTTAATTTCTTGTAGACCGATAACATCGGGTTGATGGCGTTCAATAATCGCATTTAATTGATGTGGTCTTGCGCGTAATCCATTGATATTAAAAGAGATAAATTTCATTTTTGTTCCTTCTCACCGTTAAGCGGTTTTGTTTTTGTTTTCATTCACCCATTTGGTAAATAAATTTTCTTCTACTGGGGGCATAAATAAATAAAAACCTTTTTGCAAAATTTCGGCGCGAACCTTTTCTTTATCACATTGCGCGAGAGATTTTTCCCCGTCTAAATTAAACATCATCACGAAAATGGGTTGACCAAACTGGGCAAGCAAGGCTTCTGGCACATCGGCAAAGCCGTCACGTTTGGCCACATAAAGATACATTCCCGCTTTTCGCTTACTTTTATAAATTGCACAGAGCATGATGATTTCCTTGTTATTGTTAATTCATTCTCATTCTAACCTAAGTTGCCCACAAATACCGCTCTTTTTCGCCCTTGCTGTTGGCTTGCTCTTAAGTTTATTCGCTGAGATTTTCTTTTGCGAAATAAGCCTTTAAGGTTGGGTGCTGAAAGCGAAAGCCTTCTTTGAGTAATTTTGCGGGGATAATGTTTTGGTTGGCGAGCAAAAGTTCGGCGCGTTCCCCTAAAAGGCAAGTTAAAAGCCATTTTGGCGTATGGAAAAAAGCCGGACGATGGCATTTTTTCGCTAAAAGTTGGTTGAAGTCGCGTTGTAACACGGGCGTTGGTGCTACAAGATTGTACGCGCCTTGACTTGTGGGATTTTGTAATAAAAAAAGAATGCCGTTTAGCATATCCGTTAAGGAAATCCACGCCCAATACTGTAAACCTGAGCCTAAATGCCCGCCGAAACCTAAGCGATAAAGGGGTAACATTTTCGCCAAAGCGCCACCTTTGGGACTTAACACCATACCTGTGCGTAAAAGGCAAAAGCGCGTTTTAGCTTGGCGAGCAATTTGTTCCCATTCTTGGCATAAGTCGGCCGTAAAGCCTTGACCTTTCGGGCTGTCTTCTTTGAGTATTCCTTCTTGAGAGCCATAAAATCCTGTGGCTGAAGCGGAAATAAAGACTTTCGGCGCAACTTGGCTTTGATTTATGCGCTGAACTAATTGGGCGGTTAAATGCAAGCGACTTTGGCGCAAGGTTTCTTTGCGTAAGGCCGTCCATCTTTGTGCAAAAATCGGCGCGCCCGCTAAATGAATTACGGCATCAAAGCCATCAAAATGGGGAATATCCGCGAGATTATCGACCCATTGCACAAAAGGCATTTTTTCTTGAGCCTCTTTTTTATGGCGTGTTAATGCGCTAATTTGCCAACCTTGTTGATGTAATTGATAAATTAAGGCACGACCAATTAAGCCTGTGCCACCGGTTAAAAATACGCGCATAAGCATTCCTTTTTATTCACTATAATGTTGCTTCAAATAAGGCTTTGACTTGTTGCATTAAATGCTGAATTTTGCAGTCCGCTGTTGGGGTAATGAAAATGGTATCATCGCCTGCAATCGTACCTAAAATGCCTTCACTTTTGCCTAAATTATCCAATAAGCGCGCAATAAGCTGAGCCGCGCCTGGGCTTGTTTTCACCACAATTAAGGCTTTATTGTGATCGATATCCAACACCAAATTTTTAACAGGGCTTGATGTGGTCGGCACGCTTAATTCATTGGGCAAACAATACACCGTTTCCATACGCGCATTGCGTGTGCGTACAGCGCCGAATTTATTTAACATTCGGGAAACTTTAGATTGATTAACGTGGCTAAATCCTTGTTCTTGTAAGGCTTTAACCATTTCTAATTGAGAAGAACAACGTTCTTCTGCTAATAAGGCTTTAAAGGCGGTCGCTAAACTTTCGTTTTTTTCTTTCTCGTTCATTCAAATATTCCTGCGTTGATTGAAGGCAGAATTGTGCATAAAAATGCACAATAAGCAACTTATTTTGCAATTTCAATTTTTTTTCTTGTTTTGCTTTCATTTTATTACTGAATGGTTCTTACTCTTGCGGTACAATACAGCTCTTTTTGCGCTTTTTTTATATTGTGGCGCATCTTTTATGTTGGCATTGCCCAATGATTTGCAAGGAGATTTCTCGTGGCCAATATTCGTATTTCTGTCGCCTACGCTCTACCTCATCGTCATTTTTTAAAACATTTTTCCGTCCCTGATGACTGCACGGTAGAAAGTGCGATTTTGCAATCTAAAGTGTTAGAAAAATTCCCTGAGATTGATTTGCGCCGTAATCGCGTGGGGATTTTTAGTCGCCCTGTTAAATTAACCGAAAATGTACAAGAGGGTGATCGTATTGAAATTTATCGCCCCTTAGTTGCCGACCCGCGTGAAATTCGCCGTCGACGTGCCAGTATGCAAGCGGATTTGGTGCGAAAATCTCGTTAACCCAACTTTTAGGAAAAAACTATGGAACAGCAACAAGAACCTTCTCGCAGTTTAGCCATTGTGCCTAAAGGCAACATTGAAAGTTATATTCATTTGGCTTACGAGCAACCTATGCTGACGCCAGAAGAAGAAAAAGAATACGCTGAAAAAGTCTATTATGAAGGGGATCGTGAAGCGGCGCGGAAACTCGTTATGTCCCATTTACGTTTTGTGGTGCATGTGGCGCGCGGTTACCTTGGCTATGGCTTGCCTTTGGCCGATTTAATTCAAGAAGGCACGGTGGGCTTAATGAAAGCGGTAAAACGTTTTAATCCAGAAATGGGCGTGCGCTTAGTGTCCTTTGCGGTTCATTGGATTAAAGCTGAAATTCACGAATATGTTCTTAAAAATTGGCGTATTGTTAAAGTTGCCACAACGAAATCGCAACGTAAGTTATTCTTTAACTTACGCAAAAATAAAAAACGCTTAGGCTGGTTTAGCGATAACGAAATCAAAATGGTGGCCAATGAACTCAATGTTTCGCAAAAAGATGTGCTGGAAATGGAAAGCCGTATGTCTGGTGCGGACTTAGGCTATGATTTACCCACAGAGGATAAAGATGAACATAGCTTTGCGCCCACTTTATATTTAGAAGATAAAAGCTCTAACTTTGCTTCGGCTTTAGAAAATGAAAACTTTGAAAATGAAGCCTCCGAGCAAGTGCTTGAAGCCTTAGAAACCTTAGATGAACGAAGCCAAGATATTATTCGTTCACGCTGGCTTGATGACGAAAACAAAGCCACTTTAACGGAACTCGCACAGAAATATGGGATTTCTGCCGAGCGTGTGCGCCAGTTAGAAACCAATGCGTTAAAAAAATTAAAACAATCGGTTTCCCTTTAAGGAAAGTTTATGTCTACTTTACGTGCTTTTTTATTACTCTTTTGGGAACGTTTCAAAGAAAATCGTCTACAACAAACGGCGGGCTATTTAACTTACAGCACTATGCTCGCCTTTGTGCCTCTTATTATGGTGATGTTTTCTATTTTTTCGGCCTTCCCTGTTTTTAATGAGTTAAGTCTTAATTTAAAAACTTTTATTTATGAAAATATTGCCCCTGACGCCAGTCACATTGTGGGGCAATATTTAGATCAGTTTGTGGCAAACTCTCGTCAAATGAGCGCCGTTGGGGTCATCAGCTTAATTGTTGTGGCTTTGCTTTTAATTCATGCCATTGATAAAGCGCTCAATCAAATTTGGCAAAATACAAAAAGCCGTAGTTTTGTTTATTCTTTCGCCATTTATTGGCTTATTTTGACCTTAGGCCCTATTGTGATTATGTTAAGCCTTGCGGTGAGCAGTTATATTACGCTTTTTGCGCGCAACTTAACGGACGATTTAGACCTGCCTTTTAGTATTGAATTGCTGAAAATGATTCCGTTTTTATTAACGTGGTTTATTTTCACTTTAATCTATTTATTAGTGCCAAATTGCAAAGTCTGCTGGCAAGATTCCGCCGCTGGTGCTTTAGTGGCCACCAGCTTTTTTACTTTAGGCAAACAGCTTTTTAATTGGTATATTGCGACATTTCCCTCTTATCATTTAATTTACGGCGCGATGGCGGTGTTGCCTCTTTTATTACTTTGGCTTCAACTTAGTTGGCTTGCCATTTTATTCGGGGCGCAACTTGCTTCGGTGTTACAAACTTTTCGCCGTCTTAATGCAGAAAATTGTTCGCAAGACATTTCACACAAGGAAACCTTATGATCGCTTTTATTCAACGAGTCCGCCACGCACAAGTGGACGTAAATCAACAAACTATCGGTAAAATTCAGCAAGGTTTATTGGTGTTATTGGGCGTCGAAAAAGAAGATGACCTGAAAAAAGCAGATAAATTACTCGAAAAAGTCCTCAATTACCGTATTTTCGCCGATGAAAACGGTAAGATGAATCTTGGCGTAAAAAGTATTGGTGGGGAACTTTTAGTGGTTTCTCAATTTACTTTAGCGGCCGATACGCAAAAAGGACTTCGCCCTAGTTTTTCTAAGGGCGCAGAACCTGAAAAAGCACAAGCGTTGTACGAGTATTTTGTGCGCCAAGCTAAAAGCCAAATTCACACAGAAACGGGGCAATTTGGCGCCGATATGCAAGTGATGCTCTGCAACGATGGGCCTGTTAGTTTTTGGTTACAGGTTTAACTTCGCAACGAATTTTGGGATTTCACCATGAAAGAAAAATTGACTTTATCTGCTGTAAGCCAAGCCTTTGGCGAAATAACTTTACCTGGTTCAAAAAGTTTAACGAATCGCGCTTTAATTCTCGCCTCTTTAAGCGAAAACACTTGCCGATTACATAATTTACTTGATAGCGACGACACCCGTTATATGCGCCAAGCCTTAGAAAAATTAGGCGTGAAAATGCGTTTTTCCACCGATTTTAAGCAAGCGGAAATTCAAGGTTGTGGCGGTCATTTTGTTTTTTCTGAGCCTGAATTATTTTTAGGTAACGCGGGAACTGCTATGCGTTTTTTAACGGCGGTACTTTGCTTAAATCCGAAAAATGCCCCGGTGGGAAACATTACCCTAACCGGTATTGAACGTATGCAAGAACGCCCTATTGGTCATTTAGTTGACGCCTTACGCCAAGCGGGCGCGGATATTCATTACCTTAAAAATACCAATTATCCGCCACTGCAAATTAAAAATACGGGCTTAAAAGGCGGACATTTAAAAATTGATGGCGCGATTTCTTCACAATTTTTAAGCGCGCTTTTAATGGTGACACCGCTTTTTCAGCAAGATTCTTGCATTGAAATTCTTGGTGAATTGGTTTCTAAACCTTACCTTACGATGACCATTAAAATGATGGCGCAGTTTGGCGTTAAGGTGCATTGGGAAGGACAATTTATCCATATTCAAGGCGGACAAAAATATCAAAGTCCTGCCGATTATTTTGTTGAAGGCGACGCGTCCAGTGCGTCTTATTTTCTTGCGGCGGGGGCTTTAGGCGGTGCGGTTAAAGTGATTGGCGTGGGTAAAGAAAGCCTACAAGGCGACAGCCAGTTTGCCAAAGTTTTAGAAAAAATGGGCGCAAAAATTACTTACGGCGAGAATTTTATTCAAGCTGAAAAAAATCTCCAAGGGCGTTTACAAGGTGTTGATTTAGATCTTAACGCCATTCCTGATGCGGCGATGACGTTGGCTACGCTCGCTCTTTTTGCCCAAGATGAGTGCGCTATTCGTAACGTGGCCAACTGGCGCGTTAAAGAAACCGATCGTCTTCACGCGATGGCGCAAGAACTCCAAAAAATCGGTGCGAGTGTGCAAGAAGGCGCGGATTTCTTATGCGTGAAACCCCTTGCACCTTCTTGTTTTCAAGATGCGGAAATCGCCACTTATGACGATCATCGCATAGCCATGTGTTTTGCTTTAACGGCTTTTTCTGGCAAGGATATCACTTTGTTAAATCCGAATTGCGTGAATAAAACTTTCCCTACTTTCTTTAGCGAATGGGCGAAGATTTGTCGTTAACAAGCACGCTATAAAGTTCTCCCTTAATAAAAATCAGCGGAATACGTTTCCGTTGCCAAGGGGGAACTTGTAGTTTTTGCCAATATTTTTTTAAACTTTCATGCTGACCATTAGGCAATAAAATTTTCCCTTGATAATGAAAGCCTAAGGTTGGCAAAACCTTTTGTTTTAACGTTGTTTTTTGCACAAAACCTTGTTCCCCTTGCCAAAAAAAATGCCACATTTCCCCTTCTTCTTGTAACAAAACCTCACCAAGATTATCCGGCAAAATAAGTTTTTGGCCTACCTTTAAGTTTTTTTGAAATTGGCTCACATCTTGATAAATGGGCGTTAAATATAAATCATCTTGATAACGGCGCAAGATTTTTTGCGCAAGCTGAAATTGTGGCTTGCGATCGGGTTTGGCAAATATCACATCTTGTTTTAATTGATGTAATTGCTTTTGACTGGGCATCGGTTGAGCCAATTTTTTAAACCATAAACGCAATAAAGCATTTTGCTGAGCTGGGGAATAATGGGCAAAATCCTTGAGATTTAATTGGCCTGAAGGCTTGATTAAATGCTGAAATTTTTCTTGTAATAATTCGCTTATCAGCTCTTCTTGCTCCGCACAAAGTTGCGCGCTACGGCAAACCGCTTGGGCAAAATGCGTCCAGCGACTATGCAAAATAGGCAAAACGCCATGACGTAAAAAATTACGTTCGTAATGCAGATCCTCATTACTTTCATCATTCACCCAAGATAAATTTTCGGCGCGAGCGTAATTTTCTAAACTTGCTCGCCCAAAGTTTAACAAGGGACGATAAATATTCACCCCATTTAGCGTGGAAAAGCGCGCCATAGCAGACAGCCCTTTTAGCCCACTTCCGCGTTTTAAAGCTAAGAAAAATGTTTCCACTTGGTCGTCTTGATGGTGAGCGGTAACAAAAATCTCTTGCGCGGACATTTGCTTTGCTACGGCTTGATAACGAGCTTGGCGAGCTTTGGCTTCAATATTGCCATTTTTATCGAGCGTCACTTTTTCGGCGCGAAAAGGTACGCCTAAGTTTGCGCATTCTTTGGCGCAATGAGCAAGCCAAGCATCGGCATTTGGGCTTAAACCATGATGAATATGTATCGCTCTTAAAGAAAAGGCGTTATTTTCACGGCAAACTTTCGCCAATAAATGCAGTAAAACCATTGAATCTAAACCGCCACTTAACCCCAGCAACAAGGCTTTTCCCTGCGGGAAATCTTGTAATAACTGTTGTTGACATTGCGCGTGTAAGTTCATTTCAATCTCCTAAGGTTGTTTGTGGCCGTTTATGAGAAATTTTAGACTAAGGGGCAAGAATAAAAAATAAAAAATAAAAAAAGGCTTTCCAATGGAAAGCCTTTTCTATCCTAAAAAGGATTAGCGACGTAAACCTAAACGTGCGATTGTGCTTAAGTAAAGCTCAAGGTTAGTACGTTTTAAGTAGTCTAATAGTTTACGACGACGAGAAACCATACGTAATAAACCACGACGACCGTGATGGTCTTTTTTATGTACTGCGAAGTGACCTTGTAAGTGGTTGATTTGCGCAGTTAAAAGAGCGATTTGAACTTCAGAAGAACCAGTGTCTTTTGCATCACGACCAAATTCAGCAACGATTGCTGCTTTTTTTTCTGTACTTAGAGACATTTTATATCCTTAATGTAGATAGGGTTAATAATACATCAACCGCCGATCTCTAACTCAGCGGTGATAAGAATGGCGGATTTTAGCACGAACGCAATAAAATGCAATTGCTAAATCAAGAGAAAAGGCAATTAATTTCTAAAAATCTTCGTCGTTCTTTTCCTTGCCTTGCCTTTTTTATTTTGGCTTTTTATCCATTTGTGCTTTCAGTTTTAGGCCACAATTTGTCGAATTGAGTAAGGATGTACTTTTATACAACAATGATTTTGGCTTTTATCGAGCAAACTTACCGCAATCGTAGGATTGGCTAACTGCTCTCCAGTCGCTTCCGGTTGGCTAATTTTCACCTTTAAAGATGGATTTTCCTGCCAAGAAAATTGCCTTAAGATGCGCGAAATCCATGCTTCAACGCTTTCTTGCGCTAAAAAAGGCAAGACCATTTCGATATGTTCCCAACCTGTTTTTGCATAGTGTTTTTTAGGAAAAGGCAGTTCAATAATGCGGACTTTTTGCCCGCAGATTGGCAAACTTTGCTTTAACTGAATTAAATAAATCACCCGCCCATTTACTTGGTTTTGGCTTAATATTTGTCCTTCTTCAAGGAATAATGCTAAGTTTTCTTTTGCCGTTTTTTCATCATTAACACGAACGGCTAAATGATCTATCTCGCCTAAATCTAAAGGCAACTGCATAATTTGCGCTAACTGTTGAATTTTTTGCTCAAAGTTTTGAAATGCGTCTTTATCTGCGCTTTTTTGTAGAAATTTGTGCATTTTTCTAGCTCTAGCCTTTTCTCAAAATATAAAGAGCGGTATCATAGCCGATTGTCTTTTTAATGTAAATTTAAGGTATATCGTGACAATTCAATCAATTTTATCTGAAAAAGTGAAACAAGCGATGATGCAAGCTGGCGCAGACAGCCAATGTGATGCACTCGTTCGTCAATCTAATAAAGCACAGTTTGGTGATTATCAAGCTAACGGCAGTATGGCTGCAGCAAAAAAATTAGGCAAAAATCCCCGTGAATTTGCACAAGAAATTATTCAGCATCTTGACCTTGGCGACATGGTAGCAAAAACAGAAATTGCAGGACCTGGCTTTATCAATATTTTCTTAAATAAAAACTGGCTAGCACAGCAAGTTGATCGCGCTGTAAAAGATGAAAAATTAGGCATTCATAGCGAAAATAAACAAACCGTCGTTATCGATTACTCCTCTCCTAACGTCGCCAAAGAAATGCACGTTGGCCACTTACGTTCGACCATTATTGGCGATGCGGTTGTGCGCACTTTAGAATTTTTAGGTGACAACGTCATTCGCGCAAACCATGTGGGCGACTGGGGTACGCAATTTGGTATGCTGATTGCTTACTTAGAAAAAATGCAAAATGAAAGCGCAAGTGAAATGGAACTGGCTGATTTAGAAGCCTTCTATCGTGATGCGAAAAAACATTATGATGAAGATGAAGATTTTGCCGTGAAAGCGCGCTCTTATGTGGTGAAATTACAAGGTGGCGACGAATATTGCCGTAAAATGTGGAAAAAATTAGTCGACATCACCATGCAACAAAACCAACGTAACTACGACCGCTTAAACGTGACATTAACAGAAAAAAATGTCATGGGCGAAAGTTTATACAACCCGATGTTACCTGAAATTGTCGCTGACTTAAAAGCGCAAGGTTTAGCCGTAGAAGATGATGGCGCTTTCGTGGTTTATTTAGATGAATTCAAAAATAAAGATGGCGACCCTATGGGCGTTATCGTACAGAAAAAAGACGGCGGTTTCCTTTACACCACCACGGATATTGCGGCGGCAAAATACCGTTGCCACGAACTAAACGCCGATCGCGCTTTAGTTTTCTCTGACACTCGTCAAAGCCAACATATGCAACAAGCTTGGTTAATTACGCGTAAAGCGGGCTATGTTCCTGAAAGTTTCCAATTAGAACATAAAAACTTCGGTATGATGCTCGGTAAAGACGGCAAACCATTTAAAACCCGTACAGGCGGTACTGTAAAATTAGCGGATCTTTTAGATGAAGCGACAGAACGCGCCGAAAAATTGATTGCAGAAAAATCCACCAACTTAAGCGCAGAAGAAAAAACGGCGGTTGTGGAAGCGGTTGGTATTGGCGCTGTAAAATATGCTGACCTTTCTAAAAACCGCACAACGGATTATGTTTTCGATTGGGATAATATGCTCACTTTTGAAGGCAATACCGCACCTTATATGCAATATGCTTATACGCGTATTCGTTCTATTTTTGCTAAAGCCCAAATTTCTTTAGAAGACGTGCTTAATGGGCCTTTAATGTTGGATAACGAAAAAGAATTTGCGCTTGCTTTAAAACTTTTACAATTTGAAGAAGCGATTCGTATCGTTGGTAAAGAAGGTACACCGCATATTTTATGTGCTTATCTTTATGAATTAGCTGGTATTTTCTCTAGTTTCTATGAAAATTGCCCAATTTTAAGCGCCGATAACGAAGCCTTAAAATTAAGCCGATTAAAACTGGCTTTATTAACAGAAAAAACCTTAAAAACTGGTTTAGATTTACTCGGTATTAAAACCGTAGAAAAAATGTAATAAAATTGGCGAAGGCGTTGAGCTTTCGCCTTTTTTTTAATTCGATGAAATAGGAGTTTCTATGAAAAAATCTCTTCTGGCTTTGTCTATCGTCGCCCTTTCCCTTAGCGCTTGTCATGATGAAAAAGCGCAAGCAAAAGTAGAACAATTACAAACACAAATCGCGCAGTTGCAACAACAATGCGCAACAGAAAAAGCCCAACAACAAGAAACTTTGACGCAATTACAGCAATCTCTTGCAAATACAGCCCAAAGTTTCCCAAGTTTAATGGTTGAGTTGCATCCGATTTTTGATAAAAAAATCACGCATCTTGTGGGCGAAAATGAAAGTCTTTCCGCCACTTTAGCGCAATCCCCGATCCCTGAGGAAATCAGTTTACGCGCGACTTTAGCGCAAACGCAAATACCGTGGCTTAATCAGATACTTCGCACAAATCTTTATCGCTATCTTACGTTAAATCCAACCATCACTGAGCCAACTGAAAAAGATCTTGTTGAGAGTTTAAATAAAACCTTTGAGGAATTAAAAAAATCTGATGGCACAAGTGAAGAAAGTCTTACACAAACCTATGTCGGCCAGCGTTATCCTCTCGTGACATTCGCGACCTTATCTTATTCTTATGGGGGCGGGGCGCATGGTCTTGAGCTTATTTCTTACTTAAATATCGACATCGAAAATCAACGCCTTTTAAACTTAGAGGATGTCTTAGAAAAAAATAAAAAAGCGAAACTCAAAGATTTATTATGGAAAAATTTACCTTCTGATCGCCGTGATGTCTTTATTCAATTCGATGACTTTAAGGTATCTGAAAACTTCTACTTTGCTTTTGATGGCATTCATTTTGTTTATCCGCCTTATGTTATTGGGCCATATTCTGACGGCAACGCGGAAATTACTGCCTATTGGTATCAATTAAAAGAAAATGAAATAATTAAAGCGAAATATTTTTGGTAGAAATTTCAACTGAAAATAAACTACGCGCCGAAAATTTTCTTTTTTTTCGGCGCGTTTTTTTTTATTGATTTAAACAGTTTTCATAACTGTCAGCAAGATTTTGTAAGAACTGCGTGTAACTGTCTTTTGTCAACGGAATATCGCTTCCCATTGGGTCTAAGGTACCAATAGGAACTTGGGTGGCGCGTTGTAAAATTTTCATCACTTTCGGGGTAAATTGCACTTCACTAAACAAACATTGCACTTTGTGCTCTTTCACTTCTTTTTCAATATGAGCTAAGGTTTTTGCCCCTGGGGTTATCATTGGGTTAATGGTGAAATAACCTTCTTGTTTTAAACCATAAGCGCGGTTGAAATAACCGTAAGCGTCATGAAAAACATAAAAACCTTTTGTACGCACTGGGGTTAATTGGGCGTTAATTTGTTGGTTTTTCTGCGCTAATTGTTGCTTAAAGTGCGCTAAATTTTGCATAATTTTTTCTTTTTGCTCTGGATAAAGCAGGCTTAATTTTTCTGCCACAGCTTGCGCAATCAGTTGGCTGATTTCTGGCGACATCCAAATATGCCAATTTATGCTTTCATCATCGTTGTGATGATGTTCATGGGCGTGTTCATGCTCATGTTCGTGATTATGGGCGTGCGCTTCGCTTTCTGTTTTCGCTAAAGCGTGTTCATGCTCATGAGCGTGTTCGTGTTCATGATTATGCGCATTGGCGTGAAAATGAGTATGTTCCCCTTCTTCTGCAAGCAATAAATGCGGATTTTGCGTTAAAGCAGGCAGTTGAGAAATCGTTAACACCTTTTCTTGGGGAAGTTGTTCTACGGCATTTTCTAAAAAACCATCAATGTGCTTACCTACCCATAACACTAAATTGGCCGATTTTAATTTGCGAACATCTGAGGGTTTTAAGCTGTAATCATGAGGCGAAGCACTTGCTGGCACTAAAACTTGTGTATCCGTTACGCCATCTGCAATACTTGTTGCAATAAAGCCTAAAGGTTTAACACTCGTTAATACTTCACTTTGCGCTGAGCTGGCTAAAAGTGCTAACGCGCCGAAAAGAGGGATTTTTTTTGAAACTGACAACATACGTTCTCCTTAATTTGCCCTTTATCAAAAGGGCATATTTTTTAGCAAATTACTTTTCTTGTTGCAAGCAAAGTTTCTCTAAGACGCGCGACACGGCAAAGAAGGCAAAAGTTGCGGTAATCATGGTTACGGCGCCAAAACCGTTAGCGCAATTCATACTCGCGGAAATTTCACAGCCTTCGCCCATTTGAGGAAAAATTAAAGGTTGCGTGGAATACACGCAATCTACGCCAAATTTCCGTTTAGGATTATGGCTAAAACCATATTCTTTGCGTAACAAACTGCGCACTTTCGCTGCGAGTGGATCCTGAATGGTTCGGGTTAAATCTGCGATTTTAATTTGTGTGGGATCGGTTTGTCCGCCTGCGCCCCCTACTGTAATCATTTTAATTTTTTGACGTTTACAATAATGAATCAAGGCCGCTTTCGTTTTAACTTGGTCGATGGCATCAATGACATAATCAAAGTCTTTCGTTATGTAATCTGTTAAATTTTCAGGCGTTAAAAAATCATCGATAATCTGCACTTCACATTCCGGGTTAATGCTTTTTACGCGTTCGGCCATCACTTCTGTTTTCATTTTGCCGATATTACCCGTTAAAGCGTGCAGTTGGCGGTTGACATTCGTAACGCAAATATCATCTAAATCCATTAAGGTTATTTTACCTATTCCGCTACGAGCTAAGGCTTCGACCGCCCAAGAACCCACGCCACCAATACCAATAACGCAAACATGGCTTTGGCGAAAAAGGGCTAGGGCTTGGGGCGAATATAAGCGTCCAATTCCACCAAAACGTTGTTCGTAATTATCCATTCTTGCCATATGCTCATTCCTTTTGTCATTTTAAAGGCGCATAAACTAGCAAAAAAAAAACGGAAAAGCACGCTATAAATCGCTTTTATTTTCGCTCATTTGTTGAATTTCAGTGCAGTTAAGCATTTTTTTGATATTTTTCCTTGCCTTTTAAAAAAATCACCCTATAATACGCCACATCTGACGCGGGGTGGAGCAGCTTGGTAGCTCGTCGGGCTCATAACCCGAAGGTCGTTG
>JAHHQY010000024.1 GCA_020026115.1 Actinobacillus sp.
ATATTTTTTTGGCTACTGTCTGCTGCTGCCATACCGACTAAAATCATAAAAATAGGAATAAGCGGGGCTGTTAAAAGTAAAATAAGACCTGCGGCCCAATTTAAAGGGAAAATCGCCACCAACACCACCACAGGCACAATGACTGAAAGGCTTTGTTGAGGTAAATATCGCGCATAAAAATTATGTAAATTTTCCACTTGTTCTAGCATAATGCTCGCCCAAGCGCCCGCTGGTTTTTGTTTAATAAAAGCAGGACCCACTTCTTGAATTTTATCTAAAATTTGCTGACGAATGCTCTGTCTAATTTGCTCGCCACAACGAAAACCAATTTGCTCACGCCAATACAAAATTACGGCGCGTAAGGCAAAACCTACTAATAAACCGCAAAAATCCCCCAGTAGGGTTTCTCTTGCTTGATGTTCCAAAATAAAGGCTTGTAAAATGTCAGCCAAACAATAAATTTGCCCAACTAAAATCAGTGCCGACAGTGTGGCTAAGGCAATATTTAAATTTAAGCCTTTTTTAATGCTTTTTTGTTGGCTTTTAAGCCAAGCTTGTAAATATTTTTGTCGTGTTTTATCCATCTTTTCCCACATAAAATAAGACGACTTTAGGTCGTCTTATTTATCTTTTATCTTTTATTTTTTATGATTGAGCATCTAAAAAACGCTCAGCGTCTAAGGCGGCCATACAACCTGTTCCTGCAGAAGTAATCGCTTGGCGATAAATATGATCCATCACATCTCCTGCGGCAAATACGCCTTCTACGGAAGTGGCTGTTGCATTACCATTTAAGCCCGATTGCACCTCAATATAGCCATTATTTAAGCGTAGTTGCTGAGCAAAAATCGCGGTATTGGGTGCATGACCGATAGCAATAAACACGCCGTCAACCTCTAAGGTTTCCGTTGCTTCACTTTTCGTGTCTTGCAATCTCACACCTGTTACGCCCATATCGTTACCTAAAACTTCTTGCAAGGTGCGATCTGTGTGCAAAATAATTTTGCCTTCTGCGACTTTTTGCTCTAAGCGTTCAACAAGAATTTTTTCGCTACGAAAACTGTCGCGACGATGGATTAAATGTACTTCGCTGGCAATATTCGCTAAATATAAGGCCTCTTCTACGGCACTATTACCTCCGCCCACAACGGCAACTGGTTTATTGCGGTAGAAAAACCCATCGCAAGTTGCGCAAGCCGATACGCCTCGACCTTTAAAGGCTTCTTCGCTTGGAAGACCTAAGTAGCGCGCTGAAGCGCCTGTTGCGATAATTAAAGCATCGCAAGTGAAATTTTGCATTTCACCAAATAATTTAAACGGACGTTGGGATAAATCGACTTCTTTAATTTGATCAAAAATAATTTCCGTATTAAATTTTTCTGCATGTTGCAACATACGTTGCATTAATTCTTGCCCTGAAGTGCGTTCAAAATCTCCTGGCCAATTTTCAATTTCATCTGTGGTGGTTAATTGCCCGCCTTGTTGCATACCCGTCACTAAAACAGGTTGTAAATTTGCGCGCGCTGCATACACGGCCGCGGTATAACCTGCTGGCCCTGAACCTAAAATAAGTAATTTGCAATGTTTGACTGTCATCATCTTTTCCTTAATCATTATCATTTTGAAAACCCATTATAAAATGATTTTCTATTGGTTTAATCTATTAGTATAAAAGGGAATATAATTTTCGGCGATATTGATTGGTTAAAGGTTCTGTATTTCCAAGGGCGGTTAAAATCGCGAGAAATTCTTTTTTCACTTCGCCATTTTCTGCGTTCAGATCCTTTTGCAAAATCGCAAATAACCCACTTAAGGCTTCTTCGCTTCGCCCTGCTTGATGTAAGGCTAAAGCTAATTTTAAGGCGAGAGCCGGCGTTGGCGTTTGCTCATAAGCTTGTTGTAATTGCTGAATTTCTTCCGTATCTGAAGCTTTCAGTAATAATTCCACTTGCGCTTGTAATTCTTGCCAACGACCGTTGCGATCTTCTAATTTCACTTGGTTTAGCACTTCTTGCGCCGATTCAATGCGTTTTAAAACCAAATACGTTTCCGCGTAAATAAAGGCAATCTCTGGATTTTTCTTATCACTTAACTGCCAGGCTTCTTTTAATAAAGGCAAACTTTCCAATAATTGGCCTTTTTCAATACATTGCATCGCTTGCTGGAATTTAAGCTCTTCTTCTTTCGGCAAAATAACGCTTAATTGTTGTTGCAATTCACTGTCTGTTACCACCCCTTGAAACGCGCCGAGAGCTTGTCCGTTTTTAAATAAATAGGTTGTAGGCAATGTTTGTAGTTGAAAACGCCCCGCCAACATTTGTTGTTGTTCGCAATTTACCGTAGCGAGTAAAATTTGCCCGGCATATGTTTGCGCCACTTTTTTAAGACGTTCTAAAAAAGCCACCGATTCTGGCATGCTTGGTGCAAAAAAATTCAGCACTAATGGCTGAGTTTGTGACGCTTGTAACACTTGATTTAAGTTTTCTTCGTTCACGTCAATAATATGGGCTTGCATAAAATTCCTTCTTTTTTGTTGAAAAAGTTCGTGCATTCTAGCAAAAAAGCCACCTTTTTACTTGCGCTTTTAGAAAAATTTTCTACCTTGCTGAAAACAAAATGTGCTTCGCGCCGAATTTTTGCCTCACCCTTAAGAATAAAGAAAAACCCTGTAATAACTCAGAAATAAATAGCTAACGCCTTTATTTTCGGGTAGAATTCGAGCCTTGAATTTTTAATTAAACTTAGAACAACACTTAATGAAATCAATGAAAAACATTCGTAACTTTTCCATTATTGCACATATCGATCACGGGAAATCTACCCTGTCTGACCGTTTAATCCAAACTTGTGGTGGGCTTTCTGACCGTGAAATGGCCGCGCAGGTTTTAGATTCTATGGATTTAGAACGCGAACGCGGTATTACCATTAAAGCACAAAGCGTAACTTTAAATTATCAAGCTAAAGATGGTGAAACTTACCAACTTAACTTTATCGACACGCCTGGGCATGTGGATTTCTCTTATGAAGTTTCTCGCTCTTTGGCTGCTTGTGAAGGCGCTTTGTTAGTCGTTGACGCAGGTCAAGGTGTAGAAGCTCAAACCTTAGCCAACTGCTATACCGCCATTGAAATGGATTTAGAAGTCGTCCCTGTTTTAAATAAAATTGACTTGCCTGCCGCTGAACCTGAACGTGTTGCAGAAGAAATCGAAGATATTGTCGGTATCGATGCGGTTGATGCGGTGCGTTGTAGCGCAAAAACGGGCGTGGGGATTGAAGATGTTTTAGAAGAAATCGTTCATAAAATTCCATCACCTGAAGGCGATCCTGATGCACCATTACAAGCCTTAATTATCGACTCTTGGTTTGATAACTACTTAGGCGTCGTTTCTTTAGTGCGCGTTAAAAATGGTCTTTTACGCAAAGGCGATAAAATTAAAGTGATGTCCACAGGGCAAAGCTATAACGTTGATCGTTTAGGTATTTTCACACCAAAACAAGTTGATACTCAAGTTTTACAAACAGGCGAAGTAGGTTGGGTTGTGTGCGGAATTAAAGATATTTTAGGCGCACCTGTTGGTGATACCTTAACTTTACACAATAATCCTGCAAGCCAAGTTTTACCGGGTTTCCAAAAAGTAAAACCTCAGGTTTATGCCGGTCTTTTCCCAATTAGCTCAGATGATTATGAAGCTTTCCGTGATGCCTTAGGTAAATTAAGTTTAAATGATGCGTCTTTATTCTATGAACCCGAAACATCTACTGCGCTAGGCTTTGGCTTCCGTTGTGGTTTCTTAGGTTTGTTGCATATGGAAATTATCCAAGAGCGTTTAGAACGTGAATATGACTTAGACTTAATTACCACAGCGCCAACTGTAGTATATGAAGTGGAACAAACTGATGGTAGCGTGGTCTATATCGACAGTCCTGCAAAATTACCTGCGCTAAATAATATTGCTGAAATGCGCGAACCTATTGCGGAATGTAATATTTTAGTTCCACAAGAATATTTAGGAAATGTGATTACCCTTTGCGTAGAAAAACGCGGTGTACAAACAAACATGGTGTATCACGGTAATCAAGTTGCCTTAACCTATGAAATTCCAATGGGTGAAGTTGTTTTAGATTTCTTTGACCGCTTAAAATCCACCTCGCGCGGTTATGCGTCATTAGATTACAACTTCAAAAAATTCCAACCTGCCGATATGGTGCGCGTAGATATTATGATTAATGGTGATCGTGTCGATGCTTTAGCCTTAATCGTTCATAAAGATAACGCGCCTTATCGCGGTCGTGAATTAGTGGAAAAAATGAAAGAACTCATTCCACGTCAGCAATTCGATATTGCTATTCAGGCGGCCATTGGTAACCATATTATTGCTCGCTCTACGGTAAAACAATTACGTAAAAACGTTTTAGCAAAATGTTATGGTGGTGACGTAAGTCGTAAGAAAAAACTCTTACAAAAACAAAAAGAAGGTAAAAAACGCATGAAATCTCTAGGTAATGTTGAAGTACCACAAGATGCGTTCTTAGCGATTTTACACGTAGGTAAATAAATTTTAACGAGTAAGGAAAATGTAATGTCAAAATCTAATATTGCTTTTGTTTTATTGATCGGCGCCGCTTATGGTGGGTGGAAATTATTAGAACATCTTTCACTGCCAAATAGTGTTTCTATTATTTTAACTTTAGCAACCCTTCTATGCGGTATTTTCTGGGCTTATCGCCGTTTTGTGTTATTACCAAAAGCGAAACAAGCCCTACAAGCACAAGCAGAAAAAGACGGTAAAACCTTATCGGCAAAAGAACTTAAAGCTGTGGCCGTTTCTGAGCCAAGCGAAACTTTTGCCTCGCTTTTTTGGGTATTATTTTTGGTGTTAATTTTCCGCTCGTTTTTATTTGAACCTTTCCAAATTCCTTCAGGTTCCATGAAACCCACTTTACGCGTGGGCGATTTTCTTTTAGTGGAAAAATTCGCTTATGGTATTAAAGACCCGATTTTTCAAACAACTTTAATTAAAACCGGAGAACCACAACGTGGCGATGTTGTTGTGTTTAAAGCACCACAACATCCTAACCAAGATTATATTAAACGTATTATCGGCTTACCGGGCGACCAAGTTTTTTACGACAGTAAAAGTCGCCATTTGGCCGTTGTGTTAAATAAAGATGGTAAAGTTTGCTTAGAAAATTGTGAGTTACAAAAATTCTTCTATACAAAACCACAACCCGATCAAGAATTTTATCAAGTGCTTGGACAAACCCGTAACGGGAAGTTAATTTACAGTGATATGCACCCGTTAGTCACTCGTGAAACCGATATGCAAAAAATTTCCCACCAAATTTTATGGGATCAACCTAATCCAAATGAAATGCCTTATTACGCTCATTTTACCGAACAACAAGATGGTGTTACACGTTGGGTTGTGCCACAAGGCGAATACTTTGTTATGGGAGATAACCGCAACAATAGCCTTGACAGCCGTTTTTGGGGGTTCGTACCAGAAAAAAATCTTGTGGGCAAAGCAAATTTTATTTGGTTAAGCTTACAGAAAAAACCTGGTGAATGGCCAACGGGCATTCGTACCGAACGTTTCTTTATGAAAATTAAATAAAATACTCTCTCGACTTATGAATAACTTACGAAAACTTGAAGCAAATATTCAATATCATTTTAATGATTTGAACTTGCTCGCATTAGCGATGACGCATCGCAGTGCGGATAAAAAGCATAATGAAAGATTAGAATTTTTAGGCGATAGCATTTTAAATTTAACCATCGCTCAAGCGCTTTTCTTTCAATTTCCTCAATGTAATGAGGGCGAATTAAGCCGTATGCGTGCAACTTTGGTGCGAGAAAAAACCCTCGCAATTTTAGCGGCTAACTTTAACTTAAAAGACTTTATCAAGGTAGGCCCAGGTGAGCTTAAAAGCGGTGGTTTCCGCCGTGATTCGGTTCTTGCTGATGCCGTAGAAGCTATTATTGGGGCGATTTCTTTAGATAAAGACTTACACACCGCAACTTCCGTGGTAAAAAACTGGTACCAAGGAATGCTTGCTGAAATAAAACCTGGCGAAGCGCAAAAAGACCCTAAAACGCGCTTACAAGAGTATTTACAAAGCAAACATATTGCCTTACCACATTATGAAGTATTAGGCACAACAGGAAAATCTCATTGCCAAACCTTTACCGTGCAATGCGATGTTCCTCATTTTAACAAAACTGTGGTGGCTTCAGGGTCAAGTCGCCGTAATGCGGAACAACAAGCCGCTTCAATGATCTTAACGGAATTATTAGAAAAAGATGACAAACGTAACAACAAATAATGAAACTTACTGTGGCTTTATTGCCATTGTAGGACGTCCAAATGTGGGTAAATCTACCCTTTTAAACCGCATTTTAGGGCAAAAAATTTCCATCACTTCGCGTAAAGCGCAAACAACGCGCCATCGTATTTTAGGCATTCAGACCGAAGGCGAATATCAAGCCATTTATGTGGACACCCCAGGCTTACATATTGAAGAAAAACGCGCCATTAACCGCTTAATGAACCGCGCTGCAAGCAGTACCATTGGTGATGTGGATTTAATCATTTTCCTAACAGATGGTACCCATTGGACAGACGATGATGAAATGGTGTTAAATAAATTACGCCAAGTGAAAACCCCTGTTGTGTTAGCGATTAACAAAGTCGATAACATTAAAAATAAAGATGATTTACTTCCTTTTATTACGGAAGTAAGCCAAAAATTCAACTTTAAAGATATTGTGCCAATTTCTGCAGAAAAAGGTAAAAATGTTGAAATTTTAGAGAAAATTGTGCGTGAATCTTTACGCAAAGGCGTACATCATTTCCCTGAAGAATATGTCACCGACCGCTCTCAACGTTTTATGGCGTCAGAAATTATTCGTGAAAAACTGATGCGTTTTACTGGCGATGAACTTCCCTACTCTGTTACCGTAGAAATTGAGCGTTTTAAAGTTAATGAACGTGGCACTTATGAAATTAACGGCTTAATTTTAGTTGAACGTGAAGGCCAGAAAAAAATGGTTATCGGCGCTAAAGGCCAAAAAATCAAAACCATTGGCATTGAAGCGCGCCACGATATGGAACGCCTTTTCGACAACAAAGTTCATTTAGAACTTTGGGTGAAAGTCAAATCTGGCTGGGCCGATGACGAACGTGCCTTACGCAGTTTAGGCTATATGGAAGATTAAACTTCTTTACGCCGCACTTTTTAAGTTGCGGCGTTTTATTTAGATGAGGAAATCTATGCTAAAAGAAATGTCAGATTTTATTGCGCGCTTTACTTATCAACCTTTGCAAGAAGCGGTCAAAGAGCGTATTCGTACGCAAGCTATTGAAAATGCAAAAGCTCGCCTTGCCGTTCATCATCAAAAACTGGATGATTATACTCAAGAAGAACTTGAAATTATTATCGAAGATGAAGAACGTAAAATTATTGATGGTCTTAAAACCAAAAGTTTAATTGCAGTCTTAAGTCTACTCGGTCTAAATTTATTTAGTTAATCCTATGTTTAAACAAGTAAAATCCGCCTTAATTTGGTTTTATCTTTTTAAATTTCGCAAGAAAATCAGCCTGATTCTTGCGCTTTTATTATTGGTTGTTTTTGCCCAAAGCATTTATGCCGATGTAGTCAGCTACCTACAAATAAGCGGTAAAATTGACCTTTTAATTTATGTCTTAATCGCTAAATGGGCTTTAATTTTAGCCAGTTTATTTAGCGCCATACGGATTTTTCTTAGCTTTTTTAAAAAATCCCAACTTTCGGCGCAAGATGAAGTTCCCGTTCCCCTTAAGCAAGAAGCCCAAGTTGTTTCAGAAAAAGAACAATGGCTTAAAAATAAAGCTCATTTACGTTCTCGCGCCGAAAAATTGATTGCAGAAAAATCAGCTCAAAAAGCGAAAGAAAAACGTCAGTAATTCTTTTTTTTGTAACAAAATTAAACAAAAAAGCTTTCCCTGTGTTAGCAAGATCACAAATAGACATTTTATTTTTAACAAGGCGCGAAAAATAAAGTACAATGCGCGCTTATTTTAGCTAAATTAGGATAATTTTATGGCGGTCAATAAAGAATTAGATTTTGAGCAAACGTTAAACCAACTCGAAAACTTAGTTAAGCAACTAGAAAGTGGTGAATTAACGTTGGAAGAATCTTTAAAAACCTTTGAGAAAGGGATACAACTTGCCCATGCAGGACAGCAAAAACTTTCCCATGCCGAACAACGCATTCAAATTCTCTTACAAAAAGATACTCACGCGCCCTTAAATGATTTTGTTCCCTCTGCTGAAGATTTAGACGAGCCTTCAAACGATGAAAATATGCCATTCTAAAGGTTTACCATGCACGCATTTTCAACTCAATTAACTCATAATCAAGCACGCGTTAACGCTTTTTTAAAAACGCAATTACACGCCCATTACGAAGAAAGTTTATTGCGTCAAGCAATGGAATATGCCTTGCTGTTAGGCGGTAAACGTATTCGTCCTTTTTTAGTGTATGCCACAGGTGAAATGCTCGGTGTTGCGCCAGAAGTACTTGATGCGCCAGCCGCCGCCATTGAAGCTATTCACGCTTATTCTTTAATTCATGATGATTTACCCGCAATGGATAATGACGCCTTACGTCGCGGTCAACCTACTTGCCATATTGCCTTTGATGAAGCCACGGCTATTTTAGCGGGCGATGCGCTACAACCCTTTGCCTTTGAACTTTTAACCCATAGTCCTTTTTTAAACGCTGAACAAAAAGTTGCTCTGACTGCCACATTAGCAAAAAATTCTGGCGCGAAAGGTATGTGTTTAGGCCAAAGTTTAGATCTTTTAGGGGAAAATCGTAAAATTTCTTTAATGGATTTAGAAAAAATTCATCGCCATAAAACCGGCGCATTATTAAATTCCGCCGTTAAAATGGGGCTTTTATGCTCTGCTTATGCTCAAGATGAAGACATTGGCCAAGCGTTGGCCACTTACTCCAACGCCATCGGTCTTGCCTTTCAAGTACAAGACGATATTTTGGATTTAGAAGGGGAATCCGCCATTATTGGCAAAAAAGTCGGTGCCGATTTAGAAGCCAATAAAAGCACTTATCCTAAATTACTCGGCTTAGCTGGTGCGAAAGAAAAAGCCCAAGATTTATATCAAACGGCAATTTCTGCCCTTTCGCCATTACCTTTTGATACACAAATTTTGCGCACTTTAGCCCAATTTATCGTGCAACGTAATGCTTAACTCGCGCCGAAATTTTGGCGTCAACTTTTACTATTTTTGAGAAACTGACTATGAACCACTACGCACTTTTAACCAAAATTAACTCTCCTGATGATTTAAAAAAACTCGATAAAGCTCAACTTACCCCACTTTGTGCGGAGTTGCGCCAATATTTATTGGAAAGTGTCAGTCAAAGTAGTGGTCACTTAGCTTCAGGTTTAGGGGCGGTGGAATTAACCGTCGCCTTACATTATGTTTTTAACACGCCTTTTGACCAACTGATTTGGGACGTTGGCCATCAAGCCTATCCTCATAAAATTCTGACGGGTCGTCGCGATAAAATGTCCACAATTCGTCAAAAAGACGGCTTACACCCCTTCCCATGGCGTGGCGAAAGTGAATATGATGTGTTAAGCGTAGGACACTCATCCACTTCCATTAGTGCTGGCTTAGGTATTGCTTTAGCCGCCCAAAAAGAAGGCAAAGATCGTAAAACAATTTGCGTCATTGGTGATGGTGCGATTACAGCAGGTATGGCCTTTGAAGCTTTAAATCATGCCGGTTCCTTACATTCTGATATGTTGGTCATTTTAAACGACAATGAAATGTCCATTTCAGAAAACGTGGGCGGTTTAAGTAATCATTTTGCTCGCCTTTTTGCCAACCCGATTTACACAAATCTTCGTGAAGGCAGTAAAAAAGTACTCTCTAATGTCCCGCCGATTAAAGAGTTTGTGAAAAAAACAGAAGAACATATTAAAGGTTTTGTTTCGCCTGTTGGTACGATGTTTGAACAACTTGGTTTTAATTACATTGGCCCAATTGATGGCCACAACGTCGAAGAGTTGATCGAGACTTTGCAAAATATGAAAACACGCAAAGGCCCACAATTCTTACACATTAAAACCAAAAAAGGGAAAGGTTATCAGCCTGCGGAAAATGACCCGATTAGTTTCCACGGCGTACCTAAATTTGACCCGAAATGTGGTCAACTACCGAAAAGTAGCACGCCGAGCTATTCAAAAATTTTCGGTAATTGGCTTTGCGAAATGGCAGAAAATGACCCGAAACTCGTGGGCATTACCCCTGCGATGCGTGAAGGTTCGGGTATGGTTGAATTTTCTCAACGCTTCCCAGATCAATTCTTTGATGCGGCCATTGCAGAACAACACGCCGTCACTTTAGGCGCAGGCTTTGCTATTGCGGGTATGCACCCTGTGGTGGCGATTTATTCTTCGTTCTTACAACGTGCTTACGACCAAGTGATTCACGATGTTGCCATTCAAAATTTACCGGTGTTATTTGCTATCGATCGTGCGGGAATTGTCGGGGCTGATGGGCAAACACACCAAGGTGCTTTTGATTTAAGTTTCTTACGCTGTATTCCAAATTTAATCATTATGGCGCCAAGTGATGAAAATGAATGTCGCCAAATGTTATATACCGGCTACAAATGCGGTAAACCTGCGGTGGTGCGTTATCCACGCGGAAAAGCCCAAGGCGTTGTGTTAGAACCGCTGGCAGAAATGCCATTAGGTAAAGCAAAACTGCGTCGTCAAGGTGAAAAAATTGCTCTTTTAAACTTCGGTACTCTTTTACCGCAAGTTATACAAGTTGCTGAAAAATTAAATGCCACGGTTGTCGATATGCGTTTTGTGAAACCGCTTGATACGGCGCAACTTGATGAGTTAATGCAAAACTATGATGTATTGGTCAGCATTGAAGAAAATGCCAAACTCGGGGGCGCAGGCAGTGCAGTTGGGGAATATTTATTTACTCAGCACTTTAAAGGTCAATTCCTTGTTCTTGGTTTGCCTGATGTTTTCATTCCTCAAGGTAGCCAAGGGGAAATGCTTGCTGAAGTGGGCTTAGATGCTCAAGGCATCGAACAACAAATTTCAGCCTTTTTACAAGATTAAATTTTAAAGTTTTAAAACATAACACGCGCCGAAATTTATCCTTTTTTTCGGCGCGTGTTTTTTTTATTTCAAAAAATTCTCTGGTACTGAAGTGAGCATTTGTTGCCAGAGTTGTTGATTGCGTTTTTGATTTTCAGCGAGCAGAATTTTTGCCTGTTGCACATTATTTTGCGCACAGCATTGTTGTAGTTGTTGATAAAATTGAAACGCATTTTGGCGCATTTGGTTTTGTTGAAAGAAAAAACTGGCCACGCGGATATACAAATCTTGAAAGCTGTTTAAAATTAAACCATACACAGGCTTGCCGGCAACAAAAGCAAACTGGCGATAGAGCGCATAATCAAATTCCGCATAAACTTGCGCATCATCTTGAGCTTTAGGCATTGTTTGAAAAATGGCTAAGGCTTGAGCGTTATGTTTTTCAATGGCTTCTGGAATGTAACGCTCCCCCATTTGAGTACGCAAAGACACCATATTATTTACAATCACGGGCATCAATTCATCATCTAATTGTAATAAAGTATGAATAATACTTGGCCCTGCCGTTTGCCAAATATCATTCACTTTTGTTGCTTTACCATGCTGAATTGAAAGCCAACCATCGCGCGCTAAACGTTGTAGAACTTCTCTTAAGGTTGTACGAGTTACGCCAATTTTCTCAGCAAGTTCCCTTTCTGCTGGCAAATCGCTACCTGGTGGGAAGTCTTTATGCCAAATACTTTTCACTAAATATTCTTCTGCAAGTTTAGCAGGACTTTGTGCGACAAGTTCAAACTGATGTTTTTTCATATTATTTCCAAGGGGTTATTTATTGTATTTGCTACAAAACAGCACTTTTTTTGTGATATAGCTAACAATTTTTAGTTTTATCAATACCATAAATGCCTTTAGTATATTACAATTCAACCACGTTGTTTTTATTTTTTAAAGGATGAGTGAAATGGATTACACAACAGCTTTATTTAAAAACTTCCTTGGGCCAAGTTCGAACTGGTACAAGGTGACTATTATTTTCTTTCTAATTTTAAACCCTTTACTCTTTTTTGCTGTTGACCCTTTCGTAGCAGGTTGGGTTCTTGTAGCAGAATTTATTTTTACCCTTGCTATGGCGTTAAAATGTTACCCCTTGCAACCCGGTGGTTTATTAGCATTAGAAGCCGTCATTATTGGTATGACCTCCCCACACCATATCGCCAAAGAAATTATGGCGAACTTTGAAGTTATTTTACTTTTAATGTTTATGGTGGCGGGAATTTACTTTATGAAACAGCTTTTGTTGTATCTCTTCACCAAGCTGTTATTAAATATTCGTTCTAAATTAGCTCTTTCCTTAGCTTTTAGCTTAAGTGCCGCATTTCTTTCGGCCTTCCTTGATGCTTTAACCGTTGTGGCGGTAATTATTAGCGTAGGTATCGGCTTTTATGGTGTTTATCATAAAGTGATTTCAGGCCTAGATTTCCAAGACTCTAACGATATTAAAGACGATAAAAATGTCAGTGAAGATGGTCGCGAAATTCTTGACCAATTCCGCTCTTTCTTACGTAGCTTAATGATGCATGCTGCGGTGGGAACAGCCTTAGGTGGCGTAATGACCATGGTGGGTGAACCACAAAACTTAATTATTGCCGAACAGGCACATTGGGGCTTTGCTGAATTCTTCCTTCGTATGTCGCCGGTCACTTTGCCTACGCTCTGCTTTGGTTTAATGACTTGCTTTATTGTGGAAAAATTCCATATTTTTGGCTACGGGGAAAAACTTCCTGTACAAGTTTTACAAGTATTAAAAGATTTTGATTTACGCAATGAAGAACGTATGACGAAAAAAGATCGTATGCGTTTAATTACACAAGCTTTAGTGGGAATTTGGTTAATTATCGGTTTAGCCTTCCATTTAGCTGATGTGGGCTTAATTGGTTTAACGGTAATTATTTTAGCGACCGCTTTTAGTGGTGTGACTGACGAACATCAAATTGGACGAGCTTTCCAAGAAGCGCTTCCTTTTACCGCGCTTTTAGTGGTGTTTTTCTCTGTGGTTGCCGTGATTATCGACCAACATTTATTCGCGCCATTAATTCATTATGTATTAAGTGCGCCACAAGAAACTCAACTAATGCTGTTTTATATCTTTAACGGGGTGCTTTCAGCCATTTCCGATAACGTGTTTGTTGCGACGGTTTATATTAATGAAGCAAAACTGGCTTTAGCACAACACAGCATTACTCGTGAACAATTTGATTTAATCGCAGTGGCAATTAACGCAGGAACGAACTTGCCATCGGTTGCAACACCAAATGGTCAAGCGGCCTTTTTATTCTTGCTCACAAGTTCTATTGCACCTTTAATTCGCCTTTCTTATGGACGTATGGTGCTTATGGCCTTGCCTTATACACTTGTGCTATCTACTGTTGGCTTTTTCTGTGTTAAATATATTTTGCCTTACGCAACCGTTGCTCTAGGCTTTCATTAAGTAAGGAAAAAACAATGTTTCGCCAATTAAAAATACTTTCTACGCGTCGCAGTACTTGGGCTTTCATTGCCTTATCAGCTCTACTCTTTGAAGGGGCGGCCTTGTTTTTTCAGTATGGCTTAAATTTGCCACCTTGCGTAATGTGCGTGTATGAGCGCTTAGCCTTATTCGGCGTTGTTTTTGCAGGGTTAATCGGTTTGATTAACCCACAATTTTGGCTTTGGCGTTTCCTTGGCCTTTTATTCGGTGCGAGTGTTATGCTAAAAGGCTTTTTTATTGCCTTACAGCATGTGGATTATCAGCTCAATCCAGGTCCTTGGAATCAATGTAGCCTGATTGCCAATTTCCCGCCAAGTCTTCCCTTAGATCAATGGCTTCCAGTGCTTTTCCATCCAACAGGTTCTTGTAACGACATTGTGTGGCAATTTTTAGGCTTTTCTATGGCTCAATGGATTGTGGTGCTTTTTGGTGCTTATTTTATGCTGTTCTTGCTTTTATTTTTAAGCCAATTTGTGCGCAGTCATCGCAATCGTATGTTGTTTATGAAAAATAAATAAGTTTTAAACCTTTTTTATGCGCTTCCCATTAGAAATATTATCTTTTTGTTTGCATAAAAAATGCGTAGAATCGGATACATTCAACTTTTAAGGAGTACATATTATGTTAGTGAAAATTTACGGTCGCTCAAACTGTCCTTATTGCGTTAAAGCAAAAGCTCTTGCTGAGCATTTAAAAGAAACCGTGCCTGATTTTAATTATGAGTACATTGATATTGTCGCGGCTAATTTAGATAAAACCGACCTTTCGCAAATGGCAGGTCGCGTGGTATCTACCGTGCCTCAAATTTTTATGGACAATACCCATGTTGGCGGTTATACCGATTTTTCCGCTCTCGTTAAAAAAATGTTTTAAACTCTCTTAAAAAAAAAAGGACGCCAAGCGTCCTTTTTTATATTTCACATTCCACTCGCACCGAATTTTGGGCAAGTGGAATTTTTTTATCGCGCTTATCTTGAGCGTTGGTTAGGATTTAACTGTTTTCCGCGATTGCCTTGCGCTTGGTCATACTGACGGTTTGTTCCAGAAGTGCCTTTGTTAGCATTTCGTTGGTTCGCTGAGTTATTCGCCGGGGTAATGTGTTTCATGTTAGTCATGATTTTTTCCTTAATTTTGTTTGTGAATATTCAAGTTTCGCTTTTGTGAGTAAAGGCGAAAAGGTTTTATGTTTTCCACTCGCACCGAATTTTGGGCAAGTGGAATTTTTATCGCGCTTATCTTGAGCTTTGGTTAGGGTTTAACTGTTTTCCGCGATTGCCTTGCGCTTGGTCATACTGACGGTTTGTACCAGAAGTGCCTTTATTGGCATTTCGTTGGTTCGCTGAGTTATTCGCAGGGGTAATGTGTTTCATATTAGTCATGATTTTTTCCTTCTTTGTTAATTAAAGTTGACGTTTTCTTACCTGTTGGTAGGTGGTAGAAAAATTAAAATTACTGTTATTGATGCAACATAAGATTGCTTCAATTTGCATAACAGATTCCTCTGTATAACGCCCTGTTTCTTTTATCTTTTCCGCTAAGGTATGGATAGAGATAAAAGCATTAGGGGTTGAACTTTGAGCGTCTAAAGCCTCGTCTAAGGCTTTTACATAGCTGGAAAAGTTACGAATTTTCACAAAAGATTGTGATTTTTCTTTGCGCGTTTTAAATGGCCCGAGTTTCTCGAGCAATGGGGTTAATTGTTTCGCACCGAATTTTTGCTTCAAGTTTTTCGGGATATGGCCAACTTCCGTTCCCACCGTTCCCACATAAGCCCATTTTTCCTCGCCTTCTTGGCATTTTCTGACGCTTTCCATTAGTTTACGAATAAGCTGAATATCTTCTTTCGTTAAAGCATCGGGCGATAAAGCACCATCAGAGTTCTCATTAAGAGCAGGTAAGGTTTCTGCATCAAAAAAATAGTCGTAAATTTGATCGATATGCGAAGCAATTTTGCGCCTTTCACCTACGCCATAAACTAAGATATTACGTTGACGTAAGTAATGAATAAGGGGCGTAAAATCGCTGTCACTCGAAACAATACACACCGCATCGGCAGGCGTTTGGCAACTCATCGCGACCGCTTCGACCGTCAGCGCGATATCCGCGGCATTTTTTCCAGCTTTTAAAAATGGCAAGGATTTCGGAATAATTCCCCATTGTTGCATATTGGTAAGCTCTTTTTTTAAGCGCTCCCCACTCCAATTTCCATAAGCCATAGCACAACTGACTCGTCCAAAATTTTGCAAAGTTTGCAAGATAGTCGGAATTTTGGATAAAGTGCAGTTTTCTGCGTCAATAAACACAGCAATTGTTTTCATTATTCGTCCTCTTTTAGTTGTGAGATAAGACTTTTAAACACTAGCGGTTTAATGGCGATAATTATAAGAATTTGGCAGGGACAAGTCGGGACAAAAGGAAATTTCTTTAAAAAAATAAAAAAAATTCCCCTTTTGTTTTTTTTTTGTACAATTAGGCTCTTTTTTACTTATTACTTAATCAATTACTTAGGAGTTTTCCATGTTTAATAAAAAATTTCCTCTCGCCTTCAATTTTCCAAAAAAAGAAAATATAAAAAATTTTGCTAAACATAAAAAAACACTACTTTTAGTTTTAGGGGGCATGACTGTCGGTTTAACTTTTGAAGCACCCGATGAAGATGATGTGAAATTAATTTATGGCAGAATGAAATATTGCGATGGTTCTACGGATTATTGTGCTTGCCGTGTATCGCATTCTTTTAGACTTGTCGACATTGGTGAGCTTTTGTGTCGCTAATATGCCCCAACAAACGGAACAAGATCTACGCCGAGATGAAATAAAAGAATTGGTTAAAGTCCTAGGTTACGAAAAATCTGCGAATATTATTTCGCGAAAAGCACCGCCTTCCTCTTTTCGTTCTGAATATGGCTTGTCTGGAGAAACATTAAAAAAACAGCTTCAGCGCAAAACAACTTCTTTAGCTCGTTTAAATCTCTACTTTACGATTTTAAAAGAAGAATTTAAATATAATCCGCCCCCAAAAATGGCAGAGCTGTTAGGTGTTGCAGAATATCGTAAGTGGCGAAAAATTGGTGAAATTAGCCAAGAAAAAGATGCGAAAAAAAAAGCACATTTAGTGGTTGATGAGTTTTGTAAGAAACTAGAAAGCCTATATATGAAAAAATAATTCTCAAGGACGCAAAGCGTCCTTTTTTTCGCTCTTCTCTCTTTTAAGCGCATTTTTTGGGAAAATCCCCCTTTTTTAAAATAAACCTTTCTTTTTGTTTTTTTTTTGTACAATTAAACTCTTTTTTATTTATTTCTTAATCATTTACTTAGGAGTTTTCATGTTCAATAAAAAATTAAAGCCTTTTCTTTTACCTATGTTCGCCGTAATGGCTCTGACGGCTTGTAATGATAGTAATCCTATTATTGGGAAATATGAGACACTTTGGAATGGGGAAACTTTAAAATTAAAAGTTATCCACTCAAATGAAAAAGGTATTTATACCCTTAGCGGAAGATTTGCTTGCACAGCTCTCTTTGGGTCGGGTATTCGGACAAGCGATAAAATTTTATCTTTTAAGCTAAAAGATGGAAAATTATTTGATTCCGATTCAGAACAGATTGGAACGTTTAATGGAAAAAATGAAATTTCATTTAAAGATAGACGTTGCACAGGAACTTATAAAAAAGTTGATTAATTTATGTTTATGGCTTTTTTTAAATTAAGCTGAAAATAAATATAAAATAATTTTAAAACAAACTTTTCTTTTTGTTTTTTTAACTGTATTATACAGCCCGTAACTTTTTAAGTTACTTAAGTTTGCTTGAACTATCTTAGTTTATTTTGAACTTGACATTATACCCAAAGAAAAAGCCCTTCATTTTTTGAAGGGCTTTTTTTATTTATTTTTTCTGTATCGGCATAAAAAAACGCACGTTTCCGTGCGTTTTTCTTTATTTATCTTAACAACTTATTCTTGGCCTGCTTGAATTGCTGTTAATGCGATGGTGTAAACGATATCATCAACTAATGCGCCACGAGATAAATCATTTACCGGTTTACGCATACCTTGAAGCATAGGACCGATAGAGATTAAATCTGCTGAACGTTGTACCGCTTTGTAAACAGTATTACCTGTATTTAAATCTGGGAATACAAATACTGTTGCTTGACCTGCTACTTTTGAATTTGGAGCTTTTGCTTTTGCAACATTTTCCATAACAGAAGCGTCATATTGTAATGGACCATCAATCAATAAATCTGGACGTTTTTCTTGTGCAATGCGTGTTGCTTCGGTCACTTTTTCTACATCTGCACCTTTACCTGAAGTACCGGTAGAGTAAGAAATCATCGCCACTTTCGGTTCAATACCAAATGCTTTTGCAGAATCTGCAGATTGGATAGCAATTTCTGCTAATTGTTCCGCCGTTGGATTTGGGTTCACCGCGCAGTCACCATATACCAATACTTGATCTGGTAACAACATAAAGAAGATAGAAGAAATAATTGAGCTACCTGGTGCGGTTTTAATAATTTGCATCGGTGGACGAATGGTGTTTGCTGTAGTATGTACTGCACCAGAAACTAAACCGTCAACTTCGCCTGCTTCTAACATCATTGTACCAAGCATTACGGTATCTTTTAATGCTTCACGCGCAGCTTCAGGTGTCATACCTTTTTTCGCACGTAATTCTACTAAACGTTCTACATAGTTTTCTTGTACGCTAGCAGGATCGATAACGGTAATACCATCAATTAAACTTACGCCTTGCTCTTTCATTACGCGTGCAACGCTTTCAGGTTCTGCTAAAAGCACACATTCAGCAATACCGCGTTCTGCACAAAGTACCGCCGCTTTTACTGTGCGTGGTTCATCACCTTCTGGTAACACAATGCGTTTATGAGCATTACGCGCAGCTTGAGTTAAATTGAAACGGAATGCAGGTGGAGAAACACGTGCTTTACGTTGCATACCTGCGCTTAAGTTTTCAATTAATTCTGCAGATAATTGACCGCTGACATATTGGCGAATGTTATCAATACGGACTTTATCTTCTACCGGCACTTCTAAGCTGAAATGTTGTAAAGATAAAGCTGTTTGCCAAGAGGTTCCTTCTACGCGGAAAATTGGTAAGTTTGCAGATTCAAATGTTGGAATGCAAAGTTTTTCGATGTCTTTATCAATTTTGTAACCGCCAGTTAATAAAATACCGCCTAATTTCACGCCATTTTTCACTGCCACTGCGGCTGCTGATAACACATCTGCACGATCCGCTGAAGTCACTAATAAGCTACCATCTTTGAAATGCTCTACCATGTTTGGTAACGTGCGTGCGCAGAAAACAATATTGCGAATGCGACATTCGTCAATTGCGCCTTCATTGATAATGCTTGCTTTTAAGTAATCGACTAAGTCACGAGCGCGAGTTGCGATTAAATCGGCATTCCAATGAATCCCTGCTAATAATTTAACTGGGCTATTTTCAAAAGCTTTGTTTAATTCAAAATCATTGCCTTGATTATGATGGTTCGCACCGAAAATTTCGCTTAAATCTGGACGTGTACGGCAGTTTTCGTCTACTGGTGCGTTCATTTTATTTACAATCACACCTAAGATGTTTGGATTGTTTTTACCGCCAAACTCGCCTGCTGTAGCTTCTACGCGAATTTTTAATGCTTCTGCGTTATCACCTAATGGTGCAGCAACTAACACGATATCCGCATCTAATGCTAATGCCATTTCATAGTTTAATTTATTTGCGTAGGTTTTTTTCGCAGTTGGTACTAAACCTTCTACGATAACTAAATCTTTTTCTGCGCTAACTTTTTGGAATTTTTCAACGATTTTTTCCATTAACACATCAGATTGATTAGAAGCAATTAAACTTTCTGCGCAATCTAAAGCAAAAGGTTCAATGGTTTCAATGTTTGTTGAAGTGCGTACAATCGCAGTACCACGATCTTGTACATCTTCGCAAGAACGCGGGTCAGCAATAGGTTTCATAAAACCTAATTTTGCGCCTTTTTGAGATAACGCTTCTAACATACCTAAGCTCACGCTGGTTAAACCTACGCCGTTGCTTACAGGGATAAGAATAATAGTTCGGGACATAATAAAGCCTTTTTTCTTAATTTTAGAAAAAGAAACTGCCGACCCTTAGGCCGACAGCATGTGAAATTAGATGCAAAGTTTTGCAGTGTCTTGTGCAATAACTAATTCTTCGTTAGTTGGAAGAACGATTGCTACTGGTGTGTTATCCGCACTAATCACGCCTTCGTTACCGAAACGTGCTGCAAGATTTTTTTCTTGATCCAGTTTATAACCGAAAGCTTCTAAGTGTTTTAAGGTTAATTCACGCACACGCGCAGAATTTTCACCGATACCACCTGTGAAGACGATTGCGTCAATTTTTTCACCAATTGCAACCATGTATGCACCGATATATTTCGCTAAACGGTAGCAGTAAACTTCTAAAGCACGACGTGCTGGTTCTTCTTTTTCAAAGTTATCTTCTGCATAACGGCAGTCACTTGTCACTTCAGTTAAACCTAAAAGACCAGATTTTTTGATCAATACTTCTTCAATTTGTTCCATAGTCATGCCAAGGTTGTTGTGTAAGAAGAATACGATAGCAGGATCGATATCACCACAACGTGTACCCATAACTAAACCTTCTAATGGTGTTAAACCCATTGAAGTATCAATACATTTACCGTGTTTTACAGCAGATACAGAACCACCATTACCTAAATGGCAAGTAATTACATTAATTTTATCCGCAGGAATATCTAAACGTTTTGCCACTTCACGGCTTACGAAATAATGGCTGGTACCGTGTGCGCCGTAGCGACGAATGCCGTGCTCTTTGTATAAAGAGTAAGGAAGTGCATAAAGGAATGCTTCTTGTGGCATAGTTTGGTGGAAAGCGGTATCGAATACAACAACGTTTTTCTCTTTTAATTCAGGGAATGCTTTGAATGCTTCTTTAATACCGATTAAGTGAGCTGGGTTATGTAATGGCGCAAATTGAGCCGCTTCTTCAATACCTTTCACTACTTCGTCAGTTACGATAACAGAAGAAGTGTATTTTTCACCACCGTGAACGATGCGGTGACCGATGGCAGCGATGCTATCTTTTAATTCTGCCGGTAAAATGTTATTTACAAGGAAAGCTAAGGCTTCGCTGTGAGCTGCGTTAGCGCCTAAGTCCGCATTACCTTTCTCGCCGTTTAATTTCCATTTAATGCGTGCATCTGGTAAATAAAACGCTTCAGCTAAACCGGATAAAAATTCTTCGCCAGTGGCAGGATCAAGAATAGCAAATTTTAAAGATGAGCTACCACAGTTAAGAATAAGAACTAATTTTTTAGACATACATAACCTACTTCATGAAGTTAAAAAAAGACCGTTTAATTAAATCCACTTAATTAAACGAGTTGACAATAAAAATGCGTTGGCTAGGATACACCTTTTCGCAAAAAAAATAAATTATCTACATTAAAAAGTGAATAAAAAGCCTTAAAA
>JAHHQY010000025.1 GCA_020026115.1 Actinobacillus sp.
AACTCGCGACCCCGACCTTGGCAAGGTCGTGCTCTACCAACTGAGCTATTCCCGCGTTGTTGTTTGACGTTGTGCCTGACAACGAGAGCGCATTTTACGGATTTATTTTCTGCTGTCAAACAAAAAAATAAAAAAAGTATTTCAACCGCCTAAAAAAAAGGCGAAAAAAGCAAAAAACAAGAAAATTGCTAAAAAATTTAGCAAGTTATGTCTTTAAATTAAGCAGGAAATTTAACGAAAAAGCCGTTTGGCAGAGAATTAAATTTTTTATCAATCCTTATCTTTTTTCATTTACATACATTGAAACATTAAAAAATGCCCTTATTTGTCTGCCTATGTTTTACAAAAGAAGGAAAACAAAATGACTACAATTGTCAGTGTTCGACGAAATGGACATGTGGTTGTCGGTGGTGACGGCCAAGTATCTCTAGGAAATACCGTAATGAAAGGCAATGCACGCAAAGTGCGTCGTTTATATAAAGGTAAAGTGTTAGCCGGTTTTGCAGGGGGCACGGCCGATGCTTTTACGCTTTTTGAATTATTTGAACGTAAATTAGAAATGCATAACGGGCATTTATTAAAAAGTGCCGTGGAATTAGCGAAAGATTGGCGCACAGATCGCGCATTACGAAAATTAGAAGCCATGCTCATCGTAGCGGATGAAACAGAAAGTTTAATTATTACAGGGATTGGCGATGTTGTACAACCTGAAGAAGATCAAATTTTAGCGATTGGTTCAGGTGGCAATTATGCGCTTTCGGCAGCAAGAGCTTTGGTGGAAAATACCGATCTTTCTGCTCGTGAAATTGTAGAAAAATCGCTAAAAATTGCAGGCGATATTTGTGTGTACACTAACACGAACTTTACAATTGAAGAATTACCCGCTAACCAAGAAGGAAAATAAATTATGTCAGCTATGACTCCTCGTGAAATTGTTTCAGAACTCGATAAACATATTATAGGTCAACGTGACGCGAAACGTGCTGTGGCCATTGCTTTGCGTAATCGTTGGCGCCGTATGCAACTACAAGAACCATTACGTCATGAAGTCACGCCGAAAAATATCCTTATGATTGGGCCAACGGGTGTGGGTAAAACAGAAATTGCGCGTCGTTTAGCGAAATTAGCGAAAGCACCGTTCATTAAAGTTGAAGCGACAAAATTTACTGAAGTAGGTTATGTGGGCAAAGAAGTGGATAGCATTATTCGCGATTTAACCGACAGCGCGATGAATTTAGTACGCCAAATAGAAATTGAAAAAAATCGTATTCGCGCCGAAGAATTGGCTGAAGAGCGTATATTAGATGCCTTATTACCGCCGGCAAAAGATCAATGGGGTAATGTTGAAAGTCACGATTCCAACAGCAGTACGCGCCAAGTTTTCCGTAAAAAATTACGCGAAGGTCAATTAGATGAGCGTGAAATTGATGTGGAATTATCCGCACCAAGTATGGGCGTAGAAATTATGGCTCCTCCAGGAATGGAAGAAATGACGAATCAATTACAGTCTATGTTCCAGCACTTAGGAAGCGATAAAACAAAAAGTCGCAAAATGAAAATTAAAGATGCGCTAAAAGCATTAACAGAAGAAGAAGCGGCAAAATTAATTAATCCTGAAGAATTAAAGCAAAAAGCAATTGAAGCTGTGGAACAAAACGGTATCGTTTTCTTAGATGAAATCGATAAAATTTGTAAAAAAGGCGAATACAGTGGCGCAGATGTTTCTCGCGAAGGCGTACAACGCGATTTATTACCTTTAGTGGAAGGCACAACAGTTAATACAAAACATGGTTTGGTTAAAACCGATCATATTTTATTTATTGCTTCAGGGGCATTCCAAGTTTCTCGCCCGTCGGATTTAATTCCTGAATTACAAGGCCGTTTACCTATTCGCGTAGAGCTTTCAGCTTTAACTGCGTCAGATTTTGAACGCATTTTAACGGAACCCAATGCCTCGTTAACAGAACAATATCAAGCCTTAATGGCAACAGAGGGCGTTCAAGTTGAGTTTGCAGAAAGTGCCATTAAAAAAATTGCTGAAGCGGCTTTCCATGTGAATGAAAAAACCGAAAATATCGGTGCGCGTCGTTTACATACCGTTATGGAACGCTTGATGGATAAAATTTCATTTGATGCAAGTGAAATGAGTGGCCAGCTTGTCACCATTGACGGGGATTATGTAACGGATGCCTTAGATTTAGTTATCGAAAACGAAGATTTAAGCCGTTTTATTTTATAAGCGACAAAAATAAGAAAAAGCCTCTCAAGAGAGGCTTTTTTTATGGGCTATTTTAAGGAATTAGCCGACATATTGGCAGGCAGTTCGCCTATCGTTACGTTAAGCACTTTTTTTTGATTAAGTCGCTGTAATTCTACCGTCACGACTTTTTGCGGGGGCGTATCACTGACTAATTGCATAAGTTGCGCAGGTGTTTTTGTCGCAATACCATCAAATTTTAAAATAATATCATTGGCTTGAATGCCCGCAATTTCAGCCGGGCTGTTTTCAGCAACGGCAGTAATCAAAACGCCAGGTAAATTTTCGCCTTTGCCATTATTAAACAAAATGGTGCTTTGCGCGCCGAAATAACCACGAATTACTCGGCCATGTAAAATAATTTTTTTCATAATTTGATTAGCCAGTGAAATTGGCGTTGCAAAATTTAATCCCTCAGCAAACTCGGTGTGATTGCGCCCAATGCTTAACGTGTTAATGGCGATCAATTCCCCTAAGGTATTGATTAACGCCCCACCTGAATTTCCACGGTTAATTGAAGTATCCGTTTGAATTAAATCTTGCCGACCTGCGTAATCCCCAATGGCATTACGACCTAACGCACTAATAATACCTTGAGAAACACTTTGCCCTAAGTTGTAAGGGTTACCAATAGCAAGCACCACATCGCCCACATGCAAAGGACGCTTAGGATTTTGTGGAATGACCGGCAAAGGATCTGAATGGTTAATTTTTAGCACGGCTAAATCGGTTAGGGCATCGCTTCCGATTAACTTAGCATTGAAAAATTGCCCGCGTTGTAAAGCGACAACAATTTGTTCCGCATGATCGATCACGTGCTTATTCGTTAAAATATAACCATCTTTCGTCATAATTACGCCCGAACCTAAACTAGAAATTGATTTTTTTTCCGTAGGCAAAGACTCTTGGAAAGACTGGCTATACACATTCACAACCGCAGGAGAAGCAATACGCACGGCATTTTTATAAGAGGCAGGTTGCGGTAAGAAAAATGAAAAAATCGGCGTTTCGTGCGGGAGAAAAGCTAAAATAATCCCCGCACAAGCAAGACCGAGAAAAATGGCTTGTAATAATTTTTTCCACATAAGAAACCCCTTTCGCGCCGAAATTTTGCCAACCATTTTTTCGGCGCAAGTATAGATTGATTAGTCGTTCTTTGGTTGATAGGTCAGTTTAATATCATCAGCAAAACGTTGAATTTGCATAAGTTGCCAAGAAGGCGCTTGAGCCAGTTCGCTTAAATGCGGTAAATGGCAAAAACTTTTCGCTTTATCGCCAAGTAATTTTGGCGCGATATAAACGATGAGTTCATCGACTAAATTTTCCTCAATAAAAGCGCCAGCCAGTGTCGCGCCCGCTTCTAGCCACAAGGAATTGATTTGACGTTCACCAAGATGTTCAAGCAACTTTGGTAATTGAATGTGCGTTTCGTTTGGTATGATAATTTGCTCACAAAAAGACGGAAAAGCCGATAAATCTCGTGCTTTATGGCTGACTAACCACACAGGCGCGGAGGTTTTGAAAAGCTCAGCATTAGGGCTTATGCGATGATGGTTATCTAAAAGCACGCGCACAGGTTGACGTAAATTTTCCTGTGCGTAGTTTTCTTGTACTTCAAAAGGCAGTTGTTCATAACGTAAATTTAAGCGTGGATTATCTTTAAGAACCGTTGAACTTGTGGAAAGAATGGCACAGGCTTGGGCGCGCAAACCTTGAACATCTGAGCGTGATTGGCTATGAGTAATCCATTTGCTTTCGCCACTTTCCATAGCGGTACGACCATCTAAACTTACGGCCATTTTTAATTGCACAAAAGGTAAACCTGTGCGCATACGAGTTAAAAACGGACGGTTTAATGCTTCCGCTTCTTCGCGTAATAAACCAACGGCCGTTTTAATGCCCGCTTCTTGCAACATCAAAAGGCCTTTGCCGGCAACTTGCGGATTAGGATCTTCCATTGCGCTAATCACTTTTACAATGCCCGCTTCAATTAACCCTTTAGCGCAGGGAGGCGTGCGACCAAAATGTGAGCAAGGCTCTAAAGTGACATAAGCACTAGATCCTTGCGCTTTTTCGCCAGCATCACGCAGAGCCATAACCTCAGCGTGAGGTTCGCCTGCTTTAAAATGAAAACCACGCCCGACAATTTCACCGTTTTTAACTAAAACACAGCCTACACGAGGATTGGGCGTTGTTGTGTAAAGGCCTTGCTTGGCTAAATTTAACGCTTCTTGCATAAAAAGGCGGTCTTGCGCCGAAAAATTGTCTTGTAACATAATTCATCCTAATGAAGAAAAAAGAGAGCTAGTTTAGCAAGCTTGTTGTTTTTTTTCGACAACTGACAACAAAAAAGCCAAGGAAGGCAAAATATTTTTCCGCTTAAAAATAAAGCAAATAAAAATTGTTATCATTTAAATAAAGTTAAGAAAATGATAGACTTCGTTTTTTTTTGCAATCAACTAAGAGGATTTTAAATGAAATTATCAAAAGTGTATTGTGCGCTATTTTTAGTGACGCCTGTGGTAGCCGTGGCGCAGAGTGCAAAACAATTAGAAAGTATTTCCGTTATTTCGGCGCGAGACGAGAGTTCTTTTGCTCAAAATATTCATTCCCCCGTTACCTTAAATAAAGAAACCCAATAAAAATGCTCGTAAAAAGACGAGCATTTTTTTTTGTGCAAAAATTCGGTGCGAGTTACAGTTTTTCTAAAGCTTCAATACGTTTTTCAAGTGGTGGGTGGCTTAAGAATAAATCGGTTACGCTACCACGTTTTCCGTCAATACCAAAAGCGGCAAGGGAGCCTTGCATATCTTGTGGGTCAGGAATTTGTTCTAAACGACGTAACGCGGCAATCATTTTTTGTTTGCCAACTAAACGTGCCGCACCCGCATCAGCGCGAAATTCTCGTTGGCGGGAAAACCACATCGCAATGATGCTGGCAAGTAAGCCAAAGATAAATTCCAACACCATAGAAACCAGAAAATACACGCCACTGCTCATTACGCCACTTTCTTCTTCGTCATCACCACGAGAGCTGGCGACGGCATTGGCAATTAAACGAGAAAGGAAAATCACAAAGGTATTAAGAACGCCTTGTAATAACGCCATAGTCACCATATCGCCATTTTTAATATGGCTCATTTCATGGGCTAAAACCGCTTCTACTTCATTTTCAGTCATACCATTTAATAAGCCTGAACTCACTGCAACAAGGGAATTATTTTTGCTAGGCCCAGTGGCGAAAGCATTCATTTCTTCTGCGTAATAAATTGCCACTTCCGGCATAGGTAAGTCGTCTTTTTCAGCTAAGCGTTGAATTGTTTGCATTAACCACATTTCAGTGGCATTACGAGGTGAATGAATAACTTCAGCATTTACCGCACGTAACGCCATAGATTTAGAGAAAAATAGGGAAATTAACGAACCGGCAAAACCAAAAAGTCCCGCGAAAATTAACAAGCCTAAGGCATCTTGTGAGCGAATGCCGGTTAAGCTCAAAATAATGTTAAAAACAAATAAAACCGCCATGTTGGTGGCAAGGAAAAGTAAAATGCGCATCATAAGAAGCTCCTTAAGAAGAGAAAGGTTTAAATAGAGTTCAAATATAAGAACTCGCGCCGAAATTTCAAGAAAAGTTAAAAATTTCGGCGCGAGTCAAAGGGATTTTATGTGTCTAAAAACTTAGCCAACCCAAGCGAATTTTAAAACGAAGAGGGCAGAAACAAACCAAACAGACGGGTGAATTTCACGCACGCGACCTGTGCCAAGTTTCATAATGACATAGCTGATAAAACCAAAGGCGATACCTTCAGTAATGGAACAAGTAAAAGGCATCATCGCGGCGGTAATAAAAGCCGGTGTTGCTTCAGTTAAATCGACCCATTGTACGCGAATTAAACTTGACGCCATTAAAATACCCACATAAACCAACGCCCCTGCCGTTGCATAAGGTGGAACAAGACTGGCTAAAGGGGAAAAGAAAATAGTCAGTAAAAATAAAACGCCAACAACAACCGCGGTTAAACCTGTACGCCCACCGACGGAAACCCCAGCGCCACTTTCTACATAAGTTCCCACAGCTGAAGTTCCTAAATAAGCCCCCACAACGCCACTAAAGCTATCAATAAATAACGCTTCGCGCATATGCGGAAAACGGCCTTTTTCATCGCTTAAGCCCGCTTTATCGGTTACGCCTAACAAAGTGCCGGAAGAGTCAAAAAGGGTCACTAAAAGGAAAGAAAAAATAATGCCGAATAAGGCCGTATCTAAAGCGCCCCAAACATCTACTTTGCCCACAATTGGCGTTAAATCTGGTGGTAAGGAAATAAAACCATGATAAGACACGTTAGGATCGACAAAAAAGGCGATGCTGGTTACCACGACAATGGATACCAAAACACCAGAATAAATATTACGCGCCGCTAAAATGACAATAATAAAAAAGCCAAGTAAACCTAAAAGTACGGAAGGTTGATGTAAATCCCCAAGGGTCACTAAAGTTGCCGGATTTGGTACAATTAAGTCCATATTTTTAAAGCCAATTAAAGCAACGAAAAAGCCGATACCTGCGGCAATGCCTACGCGTAAACTAACGGGAATACTGGACATAACCCAATAGCGGACTTTAAAAACACTAATTAAAAATAAGCCAACACTTCCCCAAAAAATCGCGCCCATGCCAACTTCCCAAGAATAGCCTAATTTCCCTACAACGGCATAAGCAAAGAAAGCATTTAAGCCCATAGCAGGCGCAAGAGCGATAGGTAAATTACTAAAAAGCCCCATAGCGATAGTACCGAAGCCTGCGACTAAACAGGTGGTGGCGAAGACAACTTGTTTATCCATACCCGCATCGCCCAAAATAGATGGGTTAACGAAAACCACATACACCATAGTAAAGAACGTGGTAATCCCTGCGACAAGTTCCGTTTTTGGTGTCGTCTTATGGGCATTTAATTTAAAGATCCGCTCAAATAACGAGCGCTGTGTTGTTTGCATGTTGTACATTCCTTATCAGAATAAAAAAGAAAACGCCGAAAATTTCATATTTCGGCGCGAAGGCAAAATTATAGCAAAAAGTGGTGCAAGATAAAGCAGTATTCAAGGAATTACGCTCATTTAGTTAAAAAGAGGCTCATTAAAGTTCGCCCTTTTACGACCATAAACTCATTTGTAAATCCGACTGCACTTCAGGCGGTTTTTGCACTTGAAGGCCAATTAAACGGACATGGCGACCACGGCCTCGCAACCAAATTTGCGCTAATAAGTTTTCAAAGGTTTGATAGCTAAAATCCACGCCACTTTTTTCTAAAGTCGTGACCGTAAAATCATCAAATTTAAGTTTTACACCTAATTTATGAAAAGCAGAAAAAGGCAAGTTGGGGCAAACGCGTTGAATACGTTTTTGTAATAAATCAAATAAGGTTACCAGCAAAGGCAAGGCTTCTTGAAAATTCGCAAAATCATGAATAACCGTGCGTTCCACCCCAATGGATTTACGTTCGCGGTGTGCTTGTACGGGGCGTTCATCGACACCATGACTAAATTGCCAAATACGCTGGCCGAGTTTACCAAACTGTTGCAGTAATAAATGTTGGCTACTTTTTTGCACATCACCGCAAGTATATAAGCCCATTTTTTGTAATTTTTCATTGGTCACTTGCCCGACACTGGGAATTTTTTTTAAAGGCAAATCTTGAATAAAATTCGCAACCTCATTAGGTTTAATGACAAAAAGACCGTTAGGTTTGTTGTAGTCGGAAGCAATTTTTGCCAAAAATTTTAAAGGCGCAACCCCAGCGGAAGCCGTGAGTGCGGTTTCTTGCCAAATGCGTTGCCGAATTTCTTCGGCCATCCAAGTTGCCGAGCCGTGGCAATAAGGCGAATGGGACACATCTAAATAGGCTTCATCTAAAGAAAGAGGTTCAACCTGTTCGGTATAAGAATAAAAAATGCGTTGAATTTGCTGTGAAACTTGACGATATAAAGGCATATTAACGGGCAAAAGCACTAAGTTTGGGCATTTTTTTAATGCTTGAGCTGTGGGCATGGCACTGTGTAAACCAAACTTTCGCGCCACATAATTACAAGTAGAAAGAACCCCACGACTTCGTGCGCTACCACCGACGGCCACAGGTAAATGGCGCAAAGTGGGATTTTCACGTATTTCAATGGAAGCATAAAAGCAATCCATATCAATATGAATAATTTTACGTTGCGATGTTGGGACAAGCTCTAACATAAATGTAAAAGTGGAAAAAAGCGAGAAAAGAGAAACCTGTGGCAAATATTCCTAAAAAAGGCAGAGAAAAGCAATAAAAATAAAGGTGTGAAATGCATTTAGGGTTTTAAATCTCTCAGAATTTAGGCTAAAATGCGCTGAATTTTCCCTAAGCAATTAGGGTAACCCATTAACTTTTATTGAATTACAAACAGGAAAAACCTATGACAGAAATGGCGCAAGCTACAGCGAATGTGGCAGAAGAACAAACCGTAGCAGTAGAAAAATTGGCGAATAATAAAGCGATTTTAGCTTATGTGGCGGAAAAATTCCCTCGTTGCTTTATTTTAGAAGGGGAAGCAAAACCTTTAAAAATTAATATTTTCCAAGATCTTGCAGCGGCATTAGCGGATGATCCTAAAGTAAGTCGTACCCAATTACGCCATTTTTTACGCGCTTATACGACAAACTGGCGCTATTTACACGGTTGCCGAGCTGGCGCTCAACGTGTAGATTTAGACGGTAATCCTTGCGGTGAGTTGGAAGCTGAACATGTGGCATTCGCGGCAGAAAAATTAGCGCAAGCGAAAGCACAAGTACAAGAAAAACGTGCTGAAGAACGTAAAAAACAACGTGTTGCACAAAACAAAAAAACAGCAAAATCCGAACAAAAACCTAACGCAAAACGCGCACCAGCACGTCGACGTGTCAATCAACAAGTTAAACTTGCACCATTATCCGCTGAGGTAATTGCTCAATTAAGCAAAGGAAGTCAAGTACGCGTTAAAGCAGGTGAACGAGTTCAAAATGCAACGGTTTTAGAAACCAAAGATGGCACAGCACGAGTTCAATTACAAAATGGTTTAACCATTAATGTGCCAGTAGATCGTTTATTTGCTTAATTTTTTATGAACGGTTTAGCCTTTAAAATTTACGAGAAACTATGAAGTTAAGAAAAATTCATCGTCCTTTTGCCTTACTAAGTTTAGGCGCATTAATTTTTGCTTTATCAGAAGCTTGTGCGCAAGCGCCTCATATCGCCTCAGAAAATGTCACGCATAACGTGAAAAAAGTGGCGCTATCACAAGTGCCTTTATTAAAAGAAAGCGATATTGTTATGCCAAAACCCAGTGCGGATAACGCATTGGCGACCTTGCGAACCACGCGTCGCTTGGAAACTTCTCATTATCGCAAAATTAATTTAAACGATGAGTTTTCCCTTAAAGTGCTAAACCGTTATTTAGATAGTTTAGATTACAATCACAACACTTTTTTACAGTCGGATATTGAGCAAATTCGTGAAAAATATGGTCGTTGTTTTGATGATGAATTAAAACAAGGCAAATTAGACAGCGCTTTTGCAATTTATCAACTTATGGCTAAACGCCGTTATGAACGTTATGCTTACGCGTTGTCGCTTTTAGCTCAAGAACCTAATTTAGCCGATGATGACAAAATAGAAATCGACCGCGAAAAAGCTCCTTGGCCCCAAAATACGGCGCAAGCGAATGCCTTATGGAAAGATCGCGTAGAAAATGACGTGATTAACCAAAAATTAAAAGGTAAAAGCTGGCCTGAAATTCAAGAAAAACTCACCAAACGTTATAACTTGGGCATTCGCCGTTTAACTCAAACTCATGCCGATGATATAACCCAACTTTATCTCAATGCGTTTGCTCGTGAAATTGATCCTCATACCAGTTATTTAGCACCTCGTAGTGCGAAAAGTTTTGATGAAAGTATGAATCTTTCATTAGAAGGAATTGGCGCAACGTTGCAAATGGAAGATGATGAAACGGTGATTAAGTCCTTAGTCACAGGCGCACCGGCTGCACGCAGTAAGCAAATTAAAGCGGGCGATAAAATTATTGGCGTAGGGCAAAGCAAAGATAAGATTGAAGACGTAGTAGGCTGGCGTTTAAGTGACGTGGTGGATAAAGTCAAAGGCAAAAAAGGCAGTAAAGTTTATTTGGAAATTGAGCCTGAAAAAGGGGGAAAATCCAAATTAGTCGTATTAGAACGAGATACGATTCGTCTTGAAGACCAAGCGGCCAAATTAAGCTTGGAAAAAGTTGAAAATCAACAAATTGGCGTTATTAAAATTCCTAGTTTTTATATGGGATTAACTCGCGATGTACGTCAATTACTCGCGGAAGTAAAACAGAAAAAAGTCGACGCACTCATTATTGATTTACGCGAAAATGGTGGCGGTTCTTTAAAAGAAGTGATTGAATTAAGCGGACTTTTTATTACTGATGGGCCTATCGTACAAGTGCGCGATGCTCAACATAATATTCGCGTTTATGAAGACCCCGATCACCAATTAGTTTATGCCGGCCCATTACTTGTGATGATTAATCGTTATAGCGCATCGGCTTCAGAAATTTTCGCCGCCGCTATGCAAGATTATCAACGCGCGTTAATTTTAGGGCAAAATAGTTACGGAAAAGGAACCGTACAACAAAGTAGACCTTTGTTAAGTCCTTTATATGATGAAGTGACGCAAAAACCGATAGGCATTTTGCAATATACAATACAAAAATTTTATCGTGTTAATGGCTGTAGCACGCAAATTAAAGGCGTAAAACCCGATATTACTTTCCCTGAAATTATTGATGCGAAAGAATACGGCGAGGAACAAGAAGATAACGCGTTACCTTGGGATCGCATTCCTTCCGCGTTTTATTTACAAGCGCCATCTTTAACGCCTGCATTACCAAGTTTGCGCGAAAAACATCAAGCGCGCATGGCAAAAGATCCGGAATTTATTGTATTAAATGAAACCTTGGCGGAACGAAAACTTTTACGCGAGAAAAAATACTTTTCCTTGCAATATGCCGAACGGAAAGCGGAAAACGATAAAGACGAAGCGAAACGTTTGAAAGATTTAAATGCGCGTTTTAAACGAGAAGGGAAAGCGCCTTTAAAAAATTTAGACGACTTACCGAAAGATTATGAAGCGCCCGATTTCTTCTTAACGGAAGCGGAGAAAATTGCCGTGGATTTAATTCGTTATCAAAAAGCCCATCCGCAACACAACCAATAATAAACTTAACTCGCGCCGAAAAGTTGTCGACCATTTTTCGGCGCGAGTTATTTTACGTCTTGAATTTCCTAATAAAAACGCCTATGCTAATTCGCAATTTTTTTACTTTATGATTTAGGTTAAATTATGCAAGCTAAAGCGAAATACAGAAAAGATTATCTTTCCCCAGCATTTACAATCAGTGATATTTTCCTTGATTTTCAATTAGATCCAAATAAAACACAGGTCACCGCGATAAGCGATGTGCAACGCCTAGATGCCAATGCGCAAGTATTGCGTTTAGATGGACATAGCATGCAATTAGTGAGCGTGAAAATTAACGGCGAGCCTTTTACGGATTACCAAAAAGATAAACAAAGTTTAAGTTTAAATGTCGGCGCTTTGGGTGATGCCTTTAAATTAGAAATTGTGACTTTATTAGAACCGGCGAAAAACACCTCATTACAAGGTTTATATCAATCTGGCGAAGCCTTATGTACACAATGTGAAGCGGAAGGTTTTCGTCAAATCACTTACTTCTTAGACCGTCCAGACGTGTTAGCGCGCTACACAACGAAAATTACGGCCGATAAAAAAGCTTATCCATATTTGCTTTCTAATGGGAATTGCCTTGCAAAAGGTGAGTTAGAAAATGCGAAACATTGGGTTGAATGGCAAGACCCATTCCCAAAACCAAGCTATTTATTTGCATTGGTTGCCGGTGATTTTGATGTATTAGAAGATCATTTCGTTACGAAAAGTGGACGTGATGTAAAACTAGAATTATTTGTAGATCGCGGAAATTTAGATCGTGCCGATTTTGCGATGGCAAGCTTAAAAAAAGCAATGCAATGGGACGAAGAACGTTTTGGCTTAGAGTATGATTTAGATATTTATATGGTTGTGGCCGTGGACTTCTTTAATATGGGCGCAATGGAAAACAAAGGCTTAAATGTCTTTAACTCTAAATATGTGCTAGCAAACCCACAAACCGCAACAGATGAGGATTATCTTGGCGTTGAATCTGTCATTGGCCACGAATATTTTCATAACTGGACGGGTAACCGCGTAACTTGTCGTGACTGGTTCCAACTTTCCTTAAAAGAAGGCTTAACTGTTTTTAGAGATCAAGAGTTTTCTTCTGATATGGGATCGCGTGCAGTGAATCGTGTCAATAACGTGAAAGTTTTGCGTACCTTACAATTTGCAGAAGACGCTAGCCCAATGGCTCACCCAATTCGACCTGAAAAAGTCATTGAAATGAATAACTTCTATACAATGACCGTTTATGAAAAAGGCTCAGAAGTGATTCGTATGATGCATACTTTATTAGGCGAAGAAGGCTTCCAAGCGGGTATGCGTAAATATATTAGCGAAAATGACGGAAAAGCGGCGACTTGCGATGATTTTGTAAATGCGATGCAAGAAGCCAGTGGGGTAGATTTAAGCCAATTTAAGCGCTGGTATAGTCAATCTGGTACGCCAGTTTTAACGGTTACGGATGCGTTTGATGAAAACACACAAAGCTACCGTTTAACCGTGAAACAACATACGCCTGTTACGGCGGATCAAATGGAAAAAGTGAATTTGCATATTCCATTAAAAATGGCGTTATACAATCAGCAAGGTGAAGAATTACCTCTTGTTTTTGCCAACCAAGCGGTAAATGATGTGTTAAATATTAAGGAAAGCGAAGAAACCTTTGAATTCCAAGGTATGCAACAACGACCAATTCCGGCATTATTATGCGATTTTTCAGCACCGGTTAAATTAAATTATGCGTATACCAGCGAACAGCTTATTACCTTAATGAAGTTTGCAAAAAATGATTTTATTCGTTGGGACGCAGCGCAAATGTTGTTTAATCAAGTATTAACACAAAATGTTAACGCTTACCAATTAGGTCAACCTTTTGATTTCCCTGAAGAAATTCTAGCGGCATTCTATTGGATTTTACAACAATACAAAGGTAAAGAAGCCATCACGGCGTTAATTCTTACATTGCCAAAAACGACTGAATTTGCAGAGTTATTCAAAACGATTGATCCCACTGCGATTGTCAATGCTCATCAATTTATGCAAAAAACACTTGCGGAATACTTAAAAATTCCATGTCTTGCGATTTATCAAGCCTTAAAAGCAGGGGAATACGTCTTTACGCAAGAAGCTATTGCCGATCGCGCGTTGCGTAATTTATGTTTATCTTATTTAGCCTTCACTAATATGGGAGAAAATTTATTAGCCCGTCATTATTTTGAAGCAGATAATATGACGGATACATTATCGGCGTTAAATTCTGCAACAAAAGCACAATTAGCTTGCGCAGAAACATTATTGCGAGATTTTGAAGAAAAATGGGCGCATGATGGCTTAGTTATGGATAAATGGTTTGCTTTACAAGCAGTTAGAACAGATGCTGCGGCATTAACAAGAGTGAAAAATCTTATGCACCATCGCAGTTTTTCTATGCAAAATCCAAACCGCGTACGCAGTTTAATTGGCGCATTTTCTAGTCAAAATTTAGGCGCGTTCCATAATGAAGACGGCTCGGGTTATCGTTTCTTAACAGAAATTTTAATGGAATTAAACGCCAGCAATCCACAAATAGCTTCACGTTTAATTGAGCCATTAATTCGCTTTAATCGTTACGACAATCAACGTCAAGCTTTAATGAAATCCGCCTTAGAACGCTTACAAAAAGTAGAAAATCTTTCTAATGATCTTTTTGAAAAAATTGAGAAAGCCTTACAATAAAAAAGAGAAGCGCTTTATTTTATAAGAAAATCCCAGCTTTCAAGAGGAAAGTTGGGATTTTTTTTTACAAAAATTCTTTGCGAGAAAAGATTAGGCGCACATAAAATTTGTGCGAAATGTGATCTCGCGCAGAAAAAAAGCCTTTACAATATAAAATTGTTGTTATAAATTTGTTAACGAAATGTAACAAAACAAACAACAACCCCTCGGAGGATTTATGGCCACTTACTATTTCATTCCAACAAAAAGTCTTTTTGGCGCAGGCTGTATCGAAGAAATTGGCAAAATTGCCCATTCTTTAACTATGAAAAAAGCGTTAATTGTGACAGATAGTTTTTTAACAAAAACAGGTGTGGCACAAAAAATTGTGGATATCCTTCAAAATGCAGGGGTTGAATCCGTTATTTTTGATGAAGTTGTGCCAAATCCAACCGATCGAAATGTAGAAGATGGTGAAGCTTTATACAAAAAAGAAGGCTGTGATGCCATTATTACTTTAGGGGGCGGTTCATCTCACGACTGCGGAAAAGGGATTGCGTTAGTTTGTCAAAACGGTGGACGTATTCACGATTATGAAGGCGTTGATGTGTCTAAAAAACAATTAATGCCATTAATCGCGATTAACACCACAGCAGGGACGGCTTCAGAAATGACAAGATTTGCGATTATTACTGACACAAAACGTCATGTGAAAATGGCCATCTTAGACTGGCGTGTTACCCCATTAGTTGCGATTAACGATGCGAATTTAATGGCAAGTATGCCACCTTCATTAACAGCCGCCACAGGTATGGACGCTTTAACCCATGCCATTGAAGCTTACGTTTCTACCGCGCATACGCCATTAACAGATTGTGCGGCCCTTAAAGCGATTTCTTTAATTAGTCGCTATTTACCGATTGCCGTTGCCAATGGCGATGATTTAGAAGCGCGCGAAAATATGGCTTATGCACAATATTTAGCAGGTGTCGCTTTCAATAATGCTTCATTAGGTTATGTGCATGCGATGGCACACCAATTAGGTGGGGTTTATAATTTACCGCATGGCGTATGTAATGCCTTATTATTACCTTATGTTTGTAAATTTAATTTAATAGGCGCAGGCGAACGTTATGTGGACATCGCGAAAGAAATGGGCTTATGCGTGAAACATAAAAACGTACGTCAAATTGGCTTAGAATTAGTGCAATACATTAAAGATTTCGGTGATAATTTAGGTATTCCAGCGAATTTAGCCGTGTTAGGTGTGCAAGAAGAAGACTTCCACAAAATGGCTGTAAATGCGAAAAAAGACGCTTGCCATTTAACCAATCCACGTCAAGCAACGATTGAACAAGTGGTGCATATGTTTACAGATGCCTACCGCGGTGAAATTTAATCTAGAAAGAGAGTTGTATAAAACCACGTTTCGGCGTGGTTTTTTTATCACTGCATTTCTGAAAACTTGCGAAAAAAAACAGATTTTTAACGTATAATAGAAAGGCTTAGTTACATTTCTAGCCTGTTTATTTAAAGTTTTTTTAATTGGGAAAAACCTAATTAAAGTCAATTCTAGGCAAAATTAATCCATACTTTGCTCAAAAACATGTAGAATACCGATTTTCGGCGCGAGTGAGAAATTTTCCTTATGATTCAAGAAATTCAACCTAACTTCATTGATTTACATAGCCATAGCACCTATTCAGATGGTCTATTAAGCCCAACTGAACTTGTGCAACGCGCTTATGAAAAAGGCATAAAAATGCTCGCGTTAACCGACCATGATTCCATTAAAGGCCTGCCAGAAGCCTGCCAAAAAGCGCAATCTTTAGGTATTCAACTGATTCATGGTGTAGAAATTTCCACAGATTGGAATAAAAAAGGTATTCATATTGTGGGTTTAAATTTTGATGCAGAAAATAAAGCCATGCAAAAATTTCTGCAACAGCAACAAAATTTACGTACAACGCGCGCCATAGAAATAGGGGCTTGTTTAGCCAAAGCCGGTGTGCCAAATGCTTATGAAGAAACGAAAAAACTTTCTTCAGGCGATGTTACCCGAGCGCATTATGCTCGTTATTTGGTGCAAATTGGTAAAGTCAGCAATGAAAAACAAGCTTTTAAACGTTTTTTAGGGCAAGGCAAAGGGGCTTATGTTAAAACGCCATGGTGCGATATTCCCAGCGCTATTGAGATTATTCATCAAGCCGGTGGTGTGGCCGTTTTAGCTCATCCTTTACGCTACAATTTCAGTCGCAAACAAATTATTCTCTTAACACAAGATTTTAAAAACTGGGGTGGCGATGGTATTGAAGTAGCAGGTTGTGGCCAACGACTAGATCAACGCCAATTTTTAGCTAAATTAGCGCAAGAATATCAACTTTTAGCCAGCGTTGGTTCTGATTTCCATTATCCTTGCGCTTGGCGTGAATTAGGACGAGATTTAAATTTATTACCTGAAAGTTTGCCGATTTGGGAAAATTGGTCAATTAAAAAATAAAACCGCCCGCAAAAGTGCTACACTTTTGAGAAAAATAATAATTAACCGCAGGAGGTTAAGATGCTCATTGTTTATGGAATTAAAAATTGCGATAGCGTAAAAAAGGCTATGCAATGGTTAGCTTTGCATCAAATTGAAGCGAAATTACATGATTTTCGCCTTGATGGTATTGAAAAAGACGTCCTTTTACAGGCAAAAGAAATTTTTGGCTGGGAAAAATTAGTCAATAAACGCAGTACAACTTGGCGTAATTTACCACAAGATGTAAAAGATAATCTTTGTGAAAACAACATCTTAGATTTATTACTTGAACAGCCAACATTAATCAAACGCCCCTTAATGATTAAGCCTGCTTTACTAGGCTTTAATATGAGCGAATTTGAAAAAACTTTTCTTAAAAATTAACCTTGGGGCAAAATATGAATCAAGCACCAACCCTTCAATTAGCGCAAAAATTAATTCAGCGCCCAAGCATTTCTCCTGACGATCAAGGTTGTCAAACACTTTTAACGTCAATTTTAGCGCAAGCAGGCTTTCAAATTACCCCTTTACCTTTTGCCGATACGCAAAACTTCTGGGCAACGCATGGTGAAGGCGAACCCGTCTTGTTATTCGCAGGGCATACCGATGTTGTGCCAACGGGCGATGAAAGTTTATGGCAATATCCCCCTTTTTCAGCTCATATTGAAGGCGATCGCTTATATGGTCGAGGAAGCGCGGATATGAAAGGCAGTGTCGCAAGTATGACGATAGCAGCACAAAAGTTTGTAACAGAAAATCCAAACCATCGAGGAACCTTAGCTTTTTTAATCACATCCGATGAAGAAGATAGCGGTGAACATGGCACCAAAAAAGTTGTGCAATGGCTACAAGAAAAAGGCCAAAAAGTGAATTATTGCGTACTTGGCGAACCTTCTTGTCAGAAAAAATTAGGTGATGTGATTAAAAACGGACGACGTGGTTCAATTATTGCTTATTTACGTATTTTGGGCGAGCAAGGGCATGTGGCTTATCCTCATTTAGCAGAAAATCCCATTCATCGCGCGCAAGGTTTTCTACAAACTTTAATTGCTCATCGTTGGGATAACGGAAACGCTTATTTCCCGCCAACGAGTTTACAAATTACCAATATTCACGCAGGCGATGGCAGTACAAACGTGATTCCAGGGGTTTTAGATGTGCAATTTAATTTGCGTTATAGCTCAGAATTAACGGCTGAAGAAATCCAACAAACAGTGGAAAAATTCTTGCAAGCTCATCAATTAAAGTATGAAATTAAATGGCATCTTTCTGGCGAGCCATTTTTTACTCCGCAAGGCGAATTTATTGAAGTCTTGCAAAAAGCCGTACAAAAAATTACAGGCATTCAACCAAAATTAGATACGGGCGGTGGCACCTCTGATGGTCGATTTATTGCCAAAATGGGAACACAAGTTGTGGAATTTGGGCCAATAAGCGAACTTATTCATAAAGTTAATGAATGGACGAGTTGTTTTGATTTATTACAATTAGAAGCGGTTTACCAAGAAATTATGACTCAACTGTTAGTAGGAAAAAATGACGATGAGCGCATTTAACGCTATTTTAACGGGAAAAACCCGAAGCCATTTAGTCGCTTTAAATGAACAACATTTTTTGCAACCAGAGGTAAAAAAAGCTTTTTTAGCCTTACAACAAAGTGCCAAAGAAGCCGGATTTGATTTACAACCCGCCAGTACTTTTCGTGATTTTTCGCGCCAACAAAAGATTTGGAATGGCAAATTTAAAGGCGAACGAAAAGTGCATAATGATGCAGGGAATACCTTGAATTTAACGGATTTCACCTCGTGGCAAAAATGCCAAGCCATTTTGCGCTGGTCAGCATTACCAGGTGCGAGTCGTCATCATTGGGGAACGGAAATTGATATTTACGATCCATTGCGCCTTCCACAAGGTCAACAACTTAAATTAGAGCCTTGGGAGTTTGCTCAAGGCGGTTATTTTTATGATTTAAGTCAATGGCTTTTTCAACACGCACCGAAATTTGGTTTTGGTTTTCCTTTTGTGGATTTACCAAAATATTATCAAATAGGGCGAGAGCCGTGGCATTTAAGTTATATGCCTTTAGCCAATCAGCTCGCCAACGCTTTAACAGAAGAGGTGTTATTAGAGGCTTGGCAAGGTGAAGAAATTGCAGGGAAAAGTGCGTTATTGGCACATTTAGATGAATTTTTCCACGCTTATTTTGTGCATTAAAGACATAAGGATGAGTTATGCAACAATTTACAAATGAAGACTTAAGCATTTTAAAAGAAGAAACATTATACGAAGGTTTTTTTACTCTTAAAAAAATCCATTTTAAACATAAATTATTTGCAGGCGGAGAAAGCGGAGAAGTGGTGCGTGAGCTGTTAATTAAAGGCTCAGCTAGTGCCGTTATTGCTTATGACCCTAATTTAGATAACGTGGTTATGGTCGAGCAAGTACGCATAGGCGCTTATGCACCAAACATCACAAAAACGCCATGGTTATTAGAATTGATTGCCGGTATGGTGGAAGAGGGCGAAAGTCCTGAAGAGGTGGCAAAACGTGAAAGCGAAGAAGAAGCAGGCGTTACGGTGAGCCATCTTATGCACGCATTAAGCGTTTGGGATAGTCCGGGTGGGGTTATTGAACGTTTACATATTTTTGCCGGCAAAGTGGACAGCCGACAAGCAAAAGGCTTGCATGGTTTAGCGGAAGAGCATGAAGATATACGAGTACAGGTTCTTTCACGTCAAGAAGCCTATGCGCGCGTGTGCGATGGACGTATTGATAATTGTATTGCCGTGTTAGGTTTACAATGGTTGCAATTGCATTGGCAAGAACTACAACAAAAATGGCAAGACGCGGAATAAAAATTGCTTGAATAAAGCTCGCACCGAAAAATGGAAAAAATTCGGCGCGAGCTTTATTTTATTGACGGGCTAAACGTAAATTTTCATCCACCGTTTCAAAATTTGAACGGAAAGGATTGATGTCTAAACCACCTCGGCGCGTATAGCGCGCATAAACCGTCAGTTTTTGCGGTTGAGCAAAACGGAGTAAATCGCAATAAATGCGCTCAACGCACTGTTCATGAAATTCATTATGTTCACGGAAAGAAATAAGATAACGTAATAATTTTTCGTGATGAATTTTTCTGCCGACGTAATGAATTTTAACGCTTCCCCAGTCAGGTTGGTGGGTAATTAAGCAGTTTGATTTTAATAAATGGCTTACTAAAGTTTCTTCGACGACCTCATCACTTTCGCAACAATTCGCTAAAAGATCGGCGTTAAATTGGTAATTTTCAATTTCAATATCCATATCATCAAGACAAACACCTTGAAAATCAGCAATTTTTTCATCGGTAAAATCTTGCAAAGGACGCACAGTGACACGCACATCACCTTGCGCGCATTGAGCTAAATCACGTTGTAAAGTGGCTTCCACGTCTTTGATTGAAGCAAATTTTGCTTGATTAAAACTATTTAAATACAGTTTAAAACTTTTAGACTCAATTAAGTTTTCAGAACGAAAATCAAGGCTGACTTGAGCTATGGCAACTTTAGGCAACCCTTTTGGATTTAACCAAGAAAGTTCAAAAGCAGTCCAAAAATCCGCGCCTTGCGTGAAAGGCAAGTGGGCATCAATCCCTAAGTTTTCGCGATTTAAACGACGAGGAACAGGTTGTAGAAGACTCGGGTCATAAGCGTGAGCATATTGCGTTTTTTTTCCTAAAGTTAAGCAGTTAAGGCTTTGATCTTGATACATTTGTTATCCTTTTATTGGCCAAAAGAAGGCGCAAGCATAGCATGAATTTTTCGCAAGAAATATAAATTGCGTAAAAAAGATGATGATTTAATAAAATGAAATTTAAGAAAATTTGGAGCGGGAAACGAGGCTCGAACTCGCGACCCCGACCTTGGCAAGGTCGTGCT
>JAHHQY010000026.1 GCA_020026115.1 Actinobacillus sp.
AACAAGAACTCGCCGATCCAAGTCTCGCCTGGCGAGGTTCAAGCAACCAAATTATCCATAGATTTAAGAAATTTTAATACTAAAAAATCCGAGTTTAAGCTCGGATTTTTTTATTTTAAGCCGTTGTATTTTCCATGCTTTCTAGGGCTTCTTGGGTTTCAAACCATTCCAATTCCACTTCTTCCAACTGCGCTTTACATGCCACTTGTTCTTGAATAAGGCGGGTGAGTTTGCTTTTATTTTCCGCCTCATACAGTGCAGGATCGGCAAGTTGGTTTTCCATTTCCGTAAGTTGAGCTTGGTATTTTTCCATCTTTTGTTCTAATTGCGTCATTTTTTTGCGTAGCGGTGCGGTTTGTTGACGTAACATCGCTTCCAAGCGTTTTTGCTCTTTACGGTTTAAGGCAGAATCCGCATTTTTCGGCGCGAGTTCTTTTTTCTCAGCTTGCTCTTGAGCATTGGTTTCCGCTAGCCATTTTTGGTAATCGGCTAAATCCCCTTTAAAAGGTTCGACTTTTTTATCATGCACTAAATAAAACTCATCAACCGTATTGCGCAGTAAATGACGGTCATGGGAAACCACAACAAGCGAGCCTTCGTAATCGACTAATGCCTCAGTTAAGGCTTGACGCATATCTAAATCCAAATGGTTGGTCGGTTCATCAAGTAAAAGCAAGTTTGGACGTTGCCAAACAATTAACGCTAGGACTAAGCGAGCTTTTTCGCCCCCTGAGAATTTTTGCACCGCCTCATTGACTTTATCGCCATGAAAGGCAAAACCGCCGAGATAATCTCGTAATTCTTGCTCTGTTTTTTCTGGCGCTAAACGTTGTAAATGCCACAAAGGGCTTTCTTCGGCGCGAAGCGTATCTAATTGATGTTGCGCAAAATAACCAAGTTGTACGCCTTTAGCCAGTTTAAGAAGTCCATTTTTCGGCGCGAGTTCCCCTGCGAGTAATTTAATTAAGGTGGATTTCCCCGCGCCATTTTTTCCTAATAAGCCGATACGTGAACCTGGCACTAAATTAAGTTTAATGGCTTGCAAAATTTCGTAAAAATGATTTTCATCGCCGTAGCCTGCGCTGACTTTTTCCATAGATAAAAGTGGATTAGGCAAAGAAAGTGGCGCTTGAAAATGAAATTTAAACGGATTATCCACATAAGCTGGCGCAATAAGTTCCATTTTTTCTAAGGCTTTCATACGGCTTTGCGCTTGTTTTGCTTTGGTGGCTTTTGCTTTAAAACGATTGATATAGCTTTGCAAATGGTCAATTTTTAATTGTTGTTGACGATAAAGCGCATTTTGCTGAGCAAGTTTTGTTGCGCGTTGAATTTCAAAAGAAGAGTAATCGCCCGTATATTCATTGAGTTTGCTTTGTTCAATATGCAAAATTTTGTTCACAATAGGGTCTAAAAAATCCCTGTCGTGAGAAATTAAAACCAAAGTGCCAGGATATTGAGCTAACCAACGTTCTAGCCAAATTACCGCGTCTAAATCTAAGTGGTTGGTCGGTTCATCCAGCAGTAATAAATCAGACGGGCAAAGTAGCGCTTGGGCTAAGTTTAGGCGCATACGCCAACCCCCTGAGAAATCTTTCACAGGAAGAGCGAGTTTTTCTTGGCTAAAGCCTAAGCCGTTAAGTAAGCTACTTGCACGCGCTTGGATTGTCCAGGCATCAATGTTATCTAATTGTTCGTGAATATGCGCAATTTCGTGGCCATTATTCTGCGCATTTGCTTGGGCTAATTGTGCTTGTAAACGACAATATTCGCGATCGCCTTGAATAACATAATCTAAAGCGGAAATATCTAAGGCGGGCGTTTCTTGGTTCACCCAAGCTAAACGCCAAGTTTTAGGAAAACTAACTTCCCCGCCTTCAGCTGAAAGTTCGCCTTTTAAAAGGCTTAAAAGCGTGGATTTACCACAACCATTTTTGCCTACTAAGCCAACTTTTTGTCCAGGGGAAATGCTTGCCGTAGCGTTTTCGAGTAAGGTGGTTAAGCCTCGTTTTAAGGTTAAATTTGTGAATAAAATCATAATAAAAGCAAAAATAAAAAAGAAATGGCTAGAATTTTACGTGTTCTGTAAGCAAAAAGCACCTACAAGGTGCTTTTTTAGCTTATTTTTTACGGCGATAGCGAATAATTTTGGCGATGTAATATAAATTGACCAAAACGACAAATAAATTAAGCCCCGCTACGGGAATGGAGTCTTTTAAAAAGCCGTAAATCACAAAAAAGGTAGCCCCAAGCGTATTGACCACGCGTAGTTTTAAAATGTCTTTCAGCATAAAAGAGCCGGCAATAATAAACATGGCTAAATAGCCTAAAATTTCAATATAATTCATAATGTTCCTTAAAATAAAATTGGGCGATTATAACGAATAAAAGCGAAAAAGAAAGGAAAAAAGGCGATTTTTCTATTTTGGAATTAAGCTAATATCCGCTAGAATGCCTTTTTATTTATACATAAGGATGAATTATGCAAGCTGAACAATTAGCTGAATTACAAAACGAAACGCGTGAAATTATCGCTGATTTATTAAACGATGGTAGCGATCCTGATGCCCTTTATATTATTGAGCATCATATTGCCCACGAAGATTTCGCTAAATTAGAAAAAATTGCTGTGGAAATTTTCAAATTAGGTTTTGAAGTGGCCGATGCAGAAGAGTTTGAGGAAGAAGGTCGCACCATTTATGGCTTTGACGCCTTAAGCGAAGCGAAATTAAACGCGGAAGTAATCGATGCGGAACAAGCCAAAATTATTCCTATCGTGGAAAAATTCGCAGGAATTTATGACGGTTGGGGAACCTATTTTGAAGACCCAAACGGTGAAGATGATGAATTTAGCGATGACGTTGAATTTTTTGATGAAGACTAATTTTTAAAGTCACTCGCGCCGAAAAAAAGTCGGATATTTTTCGGCGCGAGAGCCTATTTTCTTTTTTTCCTTTCTAAAATATTACAATCCCCTTGCAATCTTGTAACAAAAAAACAATTCCCTTGTAGCAAAGTGAGCGAAAAGGAAAATTTTTCCTGATTGCTTGCGCTCTTTTGGCTAAGAAGTGCTATATTTAAGACAGTTTTTCGATTTTAGAGGTAACTATGAGTGACATTGCAGTAACGATAATTTTGCTCGCTTTAGCCGCAACCATTGGGCTTTGGATTGGGCATTGGAAATTTAAAGGCGTGGGCTTAGGTATTGGCGGGGTGCTATTTGGGGGCATTATCGTCGCTCACTTTACTCAACAATCTCAAATTCAAATGGATGTGCGCACGATGCATTTTATCCAAGAGTTTGGCTTAATTTTGTTTGTGTACACCATTGGAATTCAAGTCGGTCCAGGTTTTTTCGCTTCTTTGCGTGAATCGGGTTTAAAACTTAATGGCTTAGCGGGCTTAATTGTGCTATTGGGCGCGGCGATTGTTATTGCCATTTATAAAATTTTTGATGTGCCTTTGGATATTATTCTTGGTGTGTATTCGGGGGCGGTAACCAATACGCCCGCACTTGGGGCCGGCCAACAAATTTTAGGTGAGCTAGGCATGGAAGGCATTACCGGAACTATGGGTATGGCTTATGCTATGGCCTATCCTTTTGGTATTTGCGGTATTTTGCTTTCTATGTGGCTTATTCGTTTATTTTTTAATGTCAAAGTTGACGAAGAAGCCAAAGCATTTCAAAAAGCCAGCGGACAAGATAAATCACGTTTAGAAAGTTTAAACATTAAAGTGACGAATCCTAATTTAGACGGCTTAACATTATCTGAAATTCCAGGTTTTGAAGGCGATGAAGTGGTTTGTTCGCGCTTAAAACATTTAGATAACATCAGTGTTCCTAGAGTGGATACGCAAATTTACCTGAATGATGTGTTGCATTTAGTTGGTGAAATGGACGCCTTGCATAAAATGCAATTAATTATTGGGGAAAAAATCGAGGTTCCGCAGAAACAGTTTGCCGGTTATTTACGCTCTGAACGCGTGGTGGTAACGAATGAAAAAGTGCTGGGCAAAAAAATTCGCGCTTTAGGCATTCATGAAAAATATGGCGTTGTGATTTCGCGCTTAAATCGTGCGGGGATTGAATTAGTTCCAACCTCAAGCACAAGTTTACAATTTGGGGATGTGTTGCATATTGTTGGTCAAAGCGAAATGATTGATAAAGTTGCGGATTTAATTGGTAATACCAAACAAAAATTGCAACAAGTTCAAATGCTTCCTGTGTTTATTGGTATTGGGCTTGGGGTTTTATTAGGGCAAATTCCATTCCATATTCCTGGTTTCCCTGTGGCTTTAAAATTGGGTTTAGCGGGCGGTCCTTTGGTCGTAGCGTTAATTTTATCGCGTATCGGATCTATTGGTAAATTGTATTGGTTTATGCCACCGAGTGCTAACTTAGCCTTGCGTGAAATTGGTATTGTCCTTTTCCTTGCTGTTGTGGGCTTAAAATCAGGCGGACATTTTATCGACACCTTAGTTTATGGCTCAGGTTTAGAATGGATGGGCTACGGCTTATTTATTACCTTACTGCCTTTATTGATTGTGGGCGTTTTAGCAAGAATGTATTTTGGAATGAATTATCTTACCATGTGCGGTTTGCTTGCAGGTTCTATGACCGATCCGCCCGCTTTAGCTTTTGCTAATGCCATTAAAGAAGAAAGTGGGGCAGCGGCACTTTCATACGCTACGGTTTATCCTTTGGTGATGTTCTTGCGGATTATTTCACCGCAACTTCTCGCTATTTTACTTTGGTCCTTCCTATAAAAAACTCGCGCCGAAAAAAATGACCATTTTTCGGCGCGAGTTATTTTTAAGAGTTTATTCTTCCTTTAAAATTTCAATTTCACAATCATAACGCACGCCTCGTGGAAGGCTTGTACCTTTACGTCCACGTTCAGCACGGAATTTTTGTAAATCTTTTGCTTTTAAAGTAATTTTGCGTTTTCCAGAATAGAAAATTAAGCCATCATTTTCATTGATTAAGTATAAACGAGCTAATAAATCGCTTCTTTCTTGCGCTTCTTTAGCATGAATATTCATAATCTTATTGCCTTTACCTTTACTTAAAATGGGTAAATCCGTTACAGGGAAAATTAACATTTTGCCTGCTTGGCTTATGGCTACGAGTAAGTTTTTTTCCTCTGTAATAAATTGAGGCGTTAAAACTTGGGCATTTTCAGGTAAGGAAATTAAGGCTTTTCCTGCTTTATTGCGCGTAGTTAAATCTTTTAAATGGCAAATAAAACCGTAACCTGCATCAGAAGCCATTAAAATAGGTTGTTCTTCTTCGCCCATTAAAATCGTCGTGACGCTTGCGCCTAAAGGTAAATTTAATTTTCCTGTAAGTGGCTCACCTTGCGAGCGCGCGGAAGGCAAACTTAAAGGTTCAACGGCATAACTACGTCCCGTGCTATCTAAAAATAATGCGGGCTGATTGCTTTTTCCCAGAGCGTGGGCAAGATAAGCATCGCCGGCTTTATAATTAAGATTTTTTACATCAATTTCATGACCTTTAGCACAGCGCGCCCAGCCCATTTCAGAAAGTACGACGGTAACCGCTTCGGTTGGCAACATTTCGCTTTCACTAATGGCTTTCGCTTCGGCTCGTTCCACAATAGGGGAACGGCGCGGGCTTGAGAATGTTTTAGCATCTTGTTGAATTTCTTTTTTTAGCAACGTATTTAAACGGCGTTCGGAAGCTAAAATTTGCTCGAGATGAGTGCGTTCAGAAGCTAAATCATCACATTCTGCCTGTAAGGCGGTTTCTTCTAATTTCACTAATTGACGCAAACGTAAATTTAAAATCGCATCGGTTTGTTCTTCACTTAGAGCAAAACGTTGCATTAAAATGGCTTTCGGTTTGTCTTCGTTGCGAATAATGTGGATCACTTCATCAATATTTAAAAAGGCAATCATTAAGCCTTGTAAAATATGCAAGCGCGCTAAAACTTTATCTAAACGATATTGCAAACGACGACGTACGGTATTTCGACGAAAATCTAACCATTCAGTTAAAATTGTCAGTAAATTTTTCACCGCAGGTTTATTATCTAACCCGATCATATTCATATTAACGCGGTAAGATTTTTCTAAATCAGTCGTAGCAAAAAGGTGCGCCATTAAAGCCTCTGTATCCACGCGGTTTGAGCGCGGTACTAAAACGATACGAATAGGGTTTTCATGGTCGGCTTCATCTCGAATATCTTCCACCATAGGCAATTTTTTCGCCGACATTTGATCGGCAATTTGCGTAATAATTTTGCTCGGGGACGCTTGATGGGGAAGAGCAGTAATGACAATTTCACCGTTTTCTTTTTTCCATACGGCGCGCATTTTTAAGGAACCACGCCCTTTCGCATACATTTTTTCAATTTCTGCTTTTGGCGTAATAATTTCCGCTTCGGTTGGATAATCCGGCCCTTGTACGACAGTGAGTAAATCTTTTAAGGTCGTAGCAGGGTTATCGATCAACATTGTTGTTGCCGTTGCGATTTCATCTAAATTATGCGGTGGAATGTCGGTGGCCATCCCTACGGCAATACCTGTTGTGCCGTTAAGTAAAATATGCGGTAAACGGGCAGGTAAATATTGTGGCTCCATTAAAGTGCCATCAAAGTTAGGTTGAAAATCTACCGTACCTTGACCTAATTCATTGAGTAACACTTCAGAAATTTTACCAAGACGCGATTCGGTATAACGCATCGCCGCAAAGGATTTAGGGTCATCTGCCGCCCCCCAGTTTCCTTGCCCATCAATAAGCGGATAGCGATAAGAAAAAGGTTGCGCCATCAGCACCATAGCTTCATAACAGGCGCTATCGCCATGCGGGTGAAATTTACCTAATACGTCACCGACTGTACGCGCCGATTTTTTGTATTTGGCACTGGCATTAAGGCCAAGCTCGCTCATGGCATAAATAATACGACGTTGTACCGGTTTTAAGCCGTCACCAATAAAAGGTAAGGCTCGATCCATGATAACGTACATGGAATAATTTAAATACGCACTTTCCGTAAAGTGGCGAATAGGCATTTGCTCAATGCCTTCATAATTAATTTCGTTCATAGTGTTTCAATAAAGTTGTAAGATGAGTTTGCGCCGAAAAATGGGAGATTAATTTAACTCTGCTTGGCTACCGTTAGTTTGCAGCCATTTTTTACGATCTTCAGCGCGTTTTTTCGCAAGAAGCATATCCATCGTTTCAAAAGTTTCACGGCTTTCCTCTTCGTCTTGTGCAAAAGTCAGTTGCACCAAACGGCGTGTATTCGGATCCATAGTCGTTTCGCGTAGTTGGCTTGGGTTCATTTCACCTAAACCTTTAAAACGTTGTACGCCAATTTTTCCTTTTTTACGACTTAAACGTTCTAAAATGGCTTCTTTTTCACTTTCATCCAAGGCGTAATACACATCGTTGCCTAAATCAATACGATAAAGAGGAGGCATAGCGACAAAAACATGGCCTTCTTCTACTAATTTTGGGAAATGGCGTAAGAACAAGGCGCAAAGTAAGGTGGCAATGTGTAAACCGTCTGAGTCCGCATCGGCTAAAATACAAACTTTACCATAACGTAATTGACTTAAATCATCGCTATCAGGGTCAATACCAAGGGCAACAGCAATGTCATGTACTTCATTGCTGGCTAAAACTTGGTCAGCGGAAACTTCCCAAGTGTTTAAAATTTTTCCGCGTAAAGGCAAAATGGCTTGATAATCACGATTACGCGCCTGTTTTGCAGACCCACCTGCAGAGTCCCCTTCCACTAAAAAGAGTTCGGTTTTATGTAAGTCTTGCTGGCTACAATCGGCTAATTTACCAGGTAAAGCTGGGCCAGAAACCACTTTTTTCCGCACCACTTTTTTAGCCGCGCGTAAACGACGTTCTGCTGAAGAAATGGCCATTTTCGCTAAGATTTCAGCTTCTTGTACATTTTGGTTAAGCCATAAGCTGAAAGTATCTTTTACTACGCCTGCAACAAAAACGTTACTTTGGCGTGAAGAAAGGCGTTCTTTAGTTTGACCGGCAAATTGTGGGTCAGGCATTTTTAACGAAAGCACATAAGCACAGCGATCCCATAAATCGTCGGCAGTTAATTTCACATTTTTGGGTAATAAATTACGAAATTCGCAAAATTCACGCATAGCATCTAATAAGCCTTGGCGTAAACCGTTAACATGCGTTCCGCCTTGTGGGGTAGGAATTAAATTCACATAGCTTTCAGCTAATAAGCTACCGCTTGTAGGAAGCCAGCATAAAGCCCAGCTCACGGCATCTTTTTCGCCTTTAAAATCCCCCACAAAAGGACGAGCCGGTAAAATTTCTTCACCGTTAACAGCTTCAGTTAAATAATCAGCTAAGCCATCTTGGTAACACCAATTGTCTTCCGTGCCATTGATTTTATCTATAAATTTCACCTCTAAACCAGAACATAAAACGGCTTTGGCGCGTAATAAATGACGCAAGTGCGAAATAGAAAAAGAGGCGCTGTCGAAATAAGTTGGGTTGGGCTTAAATTTTACTTTTGTTCCCGTTGTGCGTTTTCCACAGGTGCCGATAACTTCTAAGTCTTCCACTTTTACGCCGTTTTCAAAGGCAATATGGAAAATTTCACCAGCGCGTTTGACTTCCACGTCTAAACGTTCAGAAAGGGCATTAACCACTGAAATACCAACGCCATGTAACCCACCAGAAACGGCGTAATTATCATTGTTAAATTTACCGCCTGCGTGCAGTTTGGTGAGAATTAACTCAACGCCGGACATATTTTCGGTCGGATGCATATCCACGGGCATACCGCGCCCGTTATCAATGACTTCAAGGGAATGATCTTTATGTAAAATCACTTCAATTTTAGTTGCATGCCCTGCTAAGGCTTCATCGACACTATTATCGATAACTTCTTGTCCAAGATGATTAGGACGCGTGGTAATGGTGTACATACCAGGGCGTAGTTGGACAGGTTCGAGATCTTTTAAAACCGTAATCTCATTGGCTGAATATTGCTTGCTCATTGTTTGTTTCTTATTTTCAAAAGGCAAAAAAATTGGCTCGATTTTAGCAGAAAAATACAGGGGTTTGAACTGTATAAAACGATGGCTTTTTAAGCACTCGCACCGAAATTTTGCCAAAATGGGTTAATTTTCGCCAGAAAGTTTATTCGCAAATTAAAAGGCGAAAGCCTATAATTGCCCCGTTGAAATGAAAAACAAGACAGTTTTTTTCTTAAAATGACAGATTATTTTGCAAGGAGAATAAGATGCGATTGATTCCATTACAGCATGCTGAACAAGTGAGCCGTTGGGCGGCAGAATATATTGTAAAAAAAATTAATGAGTTCGCTCCAACACAGGCGCGCCCCTTTGTTTTAGGGCTTCCCACAGGTGGGACACCGCTGGCCACTTATCGCGAATTAATTCGTTTATATCAAAAAGGTCAAGTGAGTTTTCAGCATGTCGTGACGTTTAATATGGATGAATATGTCGGTTTAGCGGAAGAACATGAACAAAGCTATCATTATTTTATGTGGCATAATTTCTTTCAACATATTGATATTAAAAAAGAAAATGTAAATATTTTAAATGGCAATAGCGCGGATCATAAAGCGGAATGCGCCCGTTATGAAGAAAAAATTAAAGCTTACGGTAAAATTCATCTTTTTTTAGGCGGAGTTGGTGTGGACGGACATATCGCATTTAATGAGCCTTGTTCTTCCTTTGCCTCTCGCACAAGAATCAAAACCTTAACGGAAGATACACTTATCGCAAACTCTCGCTTTTTTGAGCATGATATTAAAAAAGTGCCTAAATATGCTTTAACCATTGGTGTAGGAACGCTTTTAGAGGCCGAAGAAATTATGATTCTCGCCACAGGTTATAACAAAGCGCAAGCCGTACAAAAAGGCGTGGAGGGCGCAGTGAGCCATCAATGGATGATTTCAGCCTTACAATTGCATCCGCATAGCCTCATTGTGTGTGATGAGGGCGCAGTTCAAGAATTAAAAGTCAAAACCTTAAAATACTTTTGCGATTTAGAAAAAGACGCCATAGCAAGCGTTGCCAAATAAGGAGAAAAAAATGAAATATGCCTTAACGAATCATGTGTTATACACAGGTCATGCGGTGTTATACGGCCAAGCTGTGGTGGTGGAACAAGATAAAATTATACAAATTGTAGATGAAGCAACGTTGGATGCTGAAATAGTCAAAAAAGATTTGCAAGGGGCGAATTTATGCGCAGGTTTTATTGATTTGCAATTAAATGGTTGCGGTGGCGTGATGTTTAACGAAGAAACGACCCTTGAAACGTTGGAAATTATGCAAAAAACCAATTTAAAATCAGGCACAACGAGTTTTTTACCTACTTTTATTACCGCACCGGATGAAGGTATGCAACAAGCGGTTTTGGTGATGGAAACCTATTTAAGCACTCATAAAAATGAAGCCTTAGGTTTACATTTAGAAGGACCCTATTTAAGCGTAGAAAAAAAAGGGGTGCATCGTGAAGAATATGTGCGCAGTATTACGCCTGAAATGAAAGATTTTTTATGTCAGCATGCCAACGCCATTAAAATGTTAACGCTCGCCGTAGAAAATCCAACGGCAGAATTTATACCTGAGTTTGTTAAAAACGGCATCGTTGTTTCAGTAGGACATTCCAATGGAACCTTTGCTCAAACTCAGCAGGCCATAGAACGAGGCGCAAGTTGTGCAACGCATTTACATAATGCGATGTCGCCCATTCATTCTGGGCGAGAAATGGGCGTAGTAGGCGCGGTGTTATATCATGATATTTACGCCGGTATTATTGTCGATGGATTACATATTGATTTTGCAAATGTGGCTTTAGATAAAAAATTAAAAGGCGAGAAATTATATATGGTAACGGATGCCACCGCTGCCGCAGGAGCAAATATTCAAGAGTTTAATTTTGTTGGTAAGAAAGTCTATGTGCGAGAGGGCAAATGCTATGATGAAAATGGCACTCTTGGCGGTTCTGCTGTGACGTTAATTGAGTCTTTAGAAAATGCTGTAAAAAAAGTGGGCATTTCTCTCTTTGAAGCAATTCGTATGTGCACCCTTTATCCTGCTCGCGCAATTGGTGTGGCGGATAAATTAGGTAGCGTGGAATGTGGAAAAATTGCAAACCTAACGGCGTTTGATCATCAATTTAAAGTGATAGGCACGGCGGTAAATGGACTTTGGCAAGATAATATTTCTCATTAAAGAAAGAATAAATGTAAAAAATTTTTAAATTTGCCCTTGAAAAGTATTTTTTTGCGCGCATTTAGTTGGACATTCCAAGGCACGGTGAAAACCGTAGGTAGAAATTTTTCTAAAAAGAACTTGAAAAGAAAAATATCTCCCTTATTTAGCGAAAAACGAATTTTAGACAAGGAGAAAAACAATGGGAAAAATCATTGGTATTGACTTAGGTACAACTAACTCATGTGTTGCTGTAATGGATGGCGACAAACCACGCGTAATTGAAAATGCAGAAGGTGAACGTACAACACCATCTGTTGTCGCTTATACCAAAGACGGTGAAATTTTAGTTGGTCAACCAGCAAAACGCCAAGCGGTAACAAACCCTAAAAATACTTTATTTGCAATTAAACGTTTAATTGGTCGTCGTTTTGAAGACCCAGAAGTTCAACGCGATATTAGCATTATGCCATACCAAATTGTTAAAGCAGACAATGGCGATGCTTGGGTTGAAGTAGAAGAAAGCGGTAAAAATAAAAAAATGGCTCCGCCACAAATTTCTGCTGAAATTTTGAAAAAAATGAAAAAAACAGCAGAAGATTTCTTAGGTGAAACCGTTACTGAAGCCGTAATTACTGTACCTGCTTACTTTAACGATGCACAACGTCAAGCAACCAAAGACGCAGGTCGTATCGCAGGTTTAGAAGTTAAACGTATTATTAACGAACCAACAGCAGCCGCACTTGCTTATGGTTTAGATAAAGGTAAAGGTAACCATACAATCGCAGTTTATGACTTAGGTGGTGGTACATTTGACTTATCCATTATCGAAATTGATGAAGTAAATGGTGAAAAAACCTTTGAAGTATTAGCTACCAATGGTGATACTCACTTAGGTGGTGAAGATTTCGATAACCGTGTAATTAATTATTTAGTTGATGAATTCAAAAAAGAACAAGGCATCGACTTACGTAATGACCCACTTGCTATGCAACGTTTAAAAGAAGCGGCAGAAAAAGCGAAAATCGAACTTTCTTCTGCGCAACAAACTGATGTGAACTTACCTTACATCACAGCAGATGCAACAGGGCCTAAACACTTAAACATTAAATTAACACGTGCGAAATTAGAATCATTAGTAGAAGATTTAGTACAACGTTCTTTAGAACCTGTTAAAAAAGCATTAAATGATGCTGACTTAAAACCATCTGAAATTGATGAAGTGATTCTTGTTGGTGGTCAAACTCGTATGCCATTAGTACAAGAAACAGTTAAAGATTTCTTTGGTAAAGCACCACGTAAAGATGTTAACCCAGATGAAGCTGTAGCGATTGGTGCGGCAGTACAAGGCGGTGTATTAGCAGGTGATGTAAACGATGTTTTATTACTTGATGTCACACCTCTTTCATTAGGTATCGAAACCATGGGTGGCGTGATGACTCCGTTAATTGAGAAAAACACAACGATTCCAACGAAAAAATCGCAAGTATTCTCAACAGCGGAAGATAACCAAAGTGCAGTAACGATTCATGTATTACAAGGTGAACGTAAACAAGCTTCTGCAAATAAATCTTTAGGTCAATTTAACTTAGAAGGTATTCAACCAGCACCTCGTGGCGTACCTCAAATTGAAGTAACCTTTGACATTGATGCTGATGGTATTATTCACGTATCTGCGAAAGATAAACAAACAGGTAAAGAACAACAAATTACCATCAAAGCCTCTTCAGGTTTAAGTGAAGAAGATATCGAAAAAATGGTTCGTGATGCGGAAATGAACGCAGAAGCAGACCGTAAATTCGAAGAATTAGTGCAAACACGCAACCAAGCGGATCACTTAATTCACGCAACACGTAAACAATTAGAAGAAGTGGGCGATAAACTTTCAGCAGAAGATAAAGCACCAATTGAAAATGCAGTGAAAGAACTTGAAGCTGTGGTAAAAGGTGAAGATAAAGCTGAAATTGAAGCGAAAATTCAAGCATTAATTCAAGTGTCTGAAAAACTTGTTCAAGCAGGGCAAGCACAAGCTCAGCAACAAGCGCAAGCTGAACAGCCAAAACAAGGCAATAAAGGCGATGATGATGTAATGGATGCTGAATTTGAAGAAGTCAAAGATAAATAATTAAAAACTTCCAAAATAAGGGCGTAGAAATACGCCCTTTTCCACTATAAAAAGTATAAATTTTTAATATTTCCCAGTACAAAAAGTAAACCTTTAATTCAACACCCCAATTTTTAAACCTAAAGAGAAAAAATTATGGCAAAACGAGATTACTATGAAGTGCTAGGCATAACGAAAGGGGCTGACGAAAAAGAAATTAAACGCGCCTATAAACGCCTAGCCATGAAATATCACCCAGATAGAACTAAAGGTGATAAAGCAAGCGAAGAAAAATTTAAAGAAATTAACGAAGCTTACGAAATTTTATCGGATAAAGAAAAACGCACTGCTTATGACCAATACGGGCATGGCGCTTTCCAACAAGGTGGTTTCGGTGGCGGACACGCTGGATTTGGTGAGAGTTTCTTCGATGATATCTTTGGCAGTATGTTTGGCGGTGATGCTGACGGTATGTTTGGCTCACGCGGACGCGGACAAAGACGTAGCCAACGCCCAGGGCGAGATATGCGTTATGACGTAGAAATTACTTTAGAAGAAGCTGCAACGGGTGTGAAGAAAAATATTAGTTATCGCATTTTAGCGGAATGTGATAGCTGTCACGGTACAGGTGCCGAAGAAAATTCCAAAGTTGAAGTTTGTCCAACCTGTCGTGGTGCTGGTATCATTCAACAACAGCAAGGTTTTTCTATTTATCAACATGAATGCCCAACTTGTCATGGTAGAGGTAAAAAAATCGAAAAACCTTGTCACGTTTGCCATAGTTATGGTCGCGTGGAAAAAACAGAAAATTTATCTGTTAACATTCCAGCAGGCGTGCATAATGGTAGCCGTTTACGTTTATCAGGTAAGGGCGAAGCCGGTGAAAATGGTGCGCCAGCAGGTGATTTATTTGTCGTTATTCGTGTGCAAGAACATCCAACCTTTGAACGTGAAGGTAACGATTTACACACGGTAGTACATATTAGCGCAACCCTTGCAGCCTTAGGCGGAACAGTCGAAGTGCCAACTTTAACGAGTGGTCGCGTGAAAATTAAAATCCCTGAAGGCACACAAACAGGTAAAATGCTACGCGTTTCCGGTAAAGGTATTGCCCCAGAACGCGGTCTTGTTGGGAATTTAATTTGTCATATTAGTGTGGAAACACCGACAAACTTAACAGAAGAGCAAAAAGCGTTACTACAAAAATTTGCAGAAAGTTTAGATTTGGACAAAAACAGCCCAAAAGCGGCAAAATTCATGAAATAACCTTTTGGCAAAAACTAAAATCCGTTATTGCATGGATTAAAGCAAAACTGACTGAAATGAAAGAAAAGTGAATGAAATAAAAAAAGCGATGAGTAAAATCATCGCTTTTTTAATACTGAAAATACCTTCGCACCGAAAAATCGCCCCTAAAATTCGGCGCGAGTTACTTATCACGATCGTCAATATTTTTTAGCAAATAATTTCCATCAATATCCGTTAAACTACGAAAGCCGACGTTAGTAATATGGTAGGCAAAACGTGCATTTTTTTTATAAACAAAATTATCGTGGTGATGACCATGAAAAATATGTTTCACCCCCATTTTTTGCGCCAAATGATTAATGACGGCAAAGCCATAAGGGTGCGGTTTAGGCGCTTCATGAGTAATGAGAATATCGGCCTTTTGACCAAGTAAACTTTCCACATCCGAAGGGAAAATTGTTGAACGATGACGAAGCGGAATACCATGACGCCATAAACGTTCTTCAGGACAATATTGACAAAAATGAATCGGGTCGACATACAAAGGTTTATTCGGTGGCATCCAAATTTTGCCACGAAAAACACCGCCTAAACCTGCAATTTTAACGCCTTGAATTTCCTGAACTTTTTCATGTAAATTGCGTGCATGCCATTCACTTCCCCAAAGAGCATCGTAAGCGGCAGCTGTTTTACTATCGTGATTACCATGGATAAACCATAAGTCGCAATGTTTTGCTAATTCTTCCAAGACAGACGGCGAGTTAATTTGTAAATCGCCTAAAATCACCACAGCAGGCGGATTTCCATTTTTATCGGGATGTAAAAAAGGAAGTAAATGGGAAAAACTGCCGTGGGGATCGCCTGCAAATAAGATCATGCTTACTCCTGGAAAGTTAAATGTTCATCGATGGCTTCTTCATTAAGAATTTTTTCTACAATAGTTTTGACTTGATTGTAACGTTCTAAATAGCTTGGCGATTCAATTTCAATATAAGGAATATTATATTTGTGCAGGAGTTTTTTCAGCAGTTGCTGAAAGCGTTCGCGCTGTTTGGGATTGCCTAAAGAACGTAAACCATCATTCACCCATTGCGTGTTATTGTTTAACAAAATCGTGATATCGAAAGGATATTCTTTAATCATCGAATCAACAAAGGGGTGCGCTTTACCTTCGTATTGAATACAGAAAGCTTGCGTGGTAATAAAATCGGTATCCACAATCGCAATTTTATGGGCATGTCGCATTGCATAATCGATGTAATGTTGATGACCAAGTGCCATTTTAGGATAGTCGGAATATTGCATGGCTTGTTCATCGCCACCTAATTTTTCAAATACAAACTCACGTCCATATTCCCAAGCGGAAGTGGTATTAAAAACGTTAGCTAATTTGCTGACTAAGACCGTTTTTCCGCTACTTTCTCCGCCTAAAATAGCGATGGTTTTAACAAAGAAAGGGCGAACTTCTTTTGGAATAAATTTCCAATATTGGAACGGATTATTACGAATTTTAGTAGCAGAAACGTTAAAGAAGCTTCGTTGAGGGTCAACTAATTCTACTTGCAAGTTAAGATATTTTTCATAAGGCGCTTTATCTTGTATTTCGCTACTAAATACAACAGAAGGCTTAATATGTTTTTTGGCAAAAAGTGCGCGCACACGTTCCGACCAACCTTCCCAACCATTTGGATAACTTGGTAAACCGTCTTCCACTAAATGATGAATAACAATTTGATTTTTTTGATATTTAAAAATTTGTTGCATCCAACGCAAGCGATCTTGCACCGTTGGCATACTTTTCATTTTACTATTGCGGAAGAGTTCTAAATCTCGTTGAGTATCACTGCAAACGACCACATGAATTTCATCTACTTTACTAAAAGCTTCGTAAATCATATTAATGTGGCCTGTGTGAACAGGGTAGAATTTACCAAAAATAACGCCAACTTTACGGGTAGGTTCATCACTAATTTGTAATGCTTGGTGTAAAGCTTGTAATTTTGCTGCACTTGGATTTTTAATTTTACCGCTCACTAATTGGTTGAAATATGCGCGGGTTACATTGGCTTTAGTGCAAACTTCATTTACTTTTAAATTTAATTGTTTGCGTTTTTGCTGTAAGTAAGTAAAGTCCGTCATCGGCCTTTTTCCTTTTTTTAATGAAAAAAAACACGGCAAAAAAGTTTGCGCGTGTATGAAAATTATTTAGCTTGTTTTAAGGCGTTAATTTCTTTTTTTAATAGCTCAATTTCCGCCTGCTGTGCTTTTAACATATCTTGTTGCAGATTAAAAACATCTTGCGTAATAAAACCTAATTGAACCAATTTATGCTTAAGTGCTTGTTGACAGTGATCTTCCGCTTGCTGATTGAAGGTTTTCACTTTTTCAGGTAAGCAATCTTGAAGTTGTAGGAATAAATTTTCAACTTTTTCTGGTGTAATCATCGTTTACCTCGCAAATTATTTATAGCCTGGGTATTGTATGCAATCTTACGAGTAAATAAAAATTTTTTTTATTTAAAAAAAATGTGAAATAAAGCTCTAATCACATAAATTTCTTGTGGGTAACTAGTTTTATTCGAAAAAAATTACGTTATACTATGCCACGTTCTCAGGGCAGGGTGAAAGTCCCTACCGGTGGTAAGCGTTAAGTAAGCCCACGAGCGTTTATTTTTTTAAATAAAGTCAGCAGATTTGGTGCAATTCCAAAGCCGACAGTGAAAGTCTGGATGAAAGAGAATGGAGCGTGCAAAAGCACGCTTTTGTTGTATGCTTTACGCAACCCTTTTTCCATCAAAGCCCTGATTCAAGTACAACATTTTAATTTTTAAATAAAGGATTTTACTATGAATCAGTCACTTTTAACCCCTTTTGGTACAGCAGAAGAACGCGTTGAAAAAGCAATAAACGCCTTTAAACAAGGAAATGGCGTATTAGTGCTAGACGACGAAGATCGCGAAAACGAAGGGGATTTAATTTTCCCAGCAGAAACCATCACGCCAGCACAAATGGCTCAACTAATTCGTTATGGCAGTGGAATTGTTTGCGTTTGTTTACCAGAAGAACGCTGTGATTTATTAGCCTTACCGCCAATGGTAGAAAACAATACAAGCGTTAATGAAACGGCATTTACCGTCACCATTGAAGCGGCACAAGGCGTGAGTACCGGTGTCAGCGCTGCGGATCGCGTAACAACGATTAGAGCAGCCATTGCGGATAATGCAAAACCTGCTGATTTAAGCCGACCAGGACATGTTTTCCCATTGCGTGCTAAACAAGGTGGCGTATTAGTGCGTCGCGGACACACTGAAGCTTCAGTGGATTTAACGCGTATGGCAGGTTTAAAACCAGCGGGTGTTATTTGTGAAATTACAAACGATGATGGCACAATGGCTCGTGCGCCAGAAATCGTGGCATTTGCACAAAAATTTGATTATCCCGTTGTGACCATTGAAGATTTAGTCGCTTATCGCAAAACTCATAATCTTTAATAAAATAAAATCTCGCGCCGAATTTTCGGCGCGAGTGAGTTTTATCTTTCCTTTTTTCCCTTCTAATCTTATCTCAGGATAACAATGCAACCTTCACCACCTAAAACACTGACAGAACTTTTACAACGCGCCAATCATATTGCGGGTTTAACCTTGGCAGAATTAGCGCAAGAATTAGGCAAAAAAGTTCCGCCGGATTTAAAACGTCATAAAGGCTGGGTGGGGAATTTAATTGAAGTTGCCCTTGGCGCAAGTGCAGGAAGTAAAGCCGAACAAGATTTTCAAGCCCTTGGCGTAGAACTTAAAACCATTCCGATTAATCGTTTAGGCAAGCCTTTAGAAACAACTTTTGTTAGCCTCGCACCTTTAACTCAAACCTTTGGCGTTATTTGGGAAACAAGCCATGTTTGCTATAAATTAACGCAAGTTTTATGGATTCCCGTAGAAGGCGAACGACAAATTCCTTTAGCCGAAAGACGCATTGGTTGTCCAATTTTATGGCGTCCTAATGCCAGTCAAACTCAAAGATTACGTCAAGATTGGGAAGAATTAATGGAATACATTGTTTTTGGCCGATTAGATGAAATTCACGCGGGTATAGGTGAAGTTTTACAATTACGTCCCAAAGGCGCTAATAGCCGTTCTTTAACGAAAGGCATTGGCCGAAATGGGGAAATCATTGAAACCTTACCGCTCGGTTTTTATTTACGTAAAAATTTTACGCAAGAAATATTGACGGATTTTTTAGCAAATTAAGCTAAAAAAAAGCAAAGTAAGCGATAAAAAATCGCCAATAGCAAGATAAAAGTAAGGTATAATGCGAAAATTTATACGATTAAAAAAGGTAAAAAGCTATGACGGAAAAAATCATTATTGATGAAACGAAATTTATGCGCACCATTTCACGCATTTCACATGAAATTATTGAAAAACATCCTTCACTGGATGATATTGTGATTGTTGGTATTAAACGCCGTGGTGCCGATATTGCTCATTTACTTAAAGAACGCATTCAAGAATTAGCTGATATTAGCGTACCTGCTTTTGATTTAGACATCACTTTATATCGTGATGATATTAATTTGTCAGAAAATGAAAATTTATATCCAACCTATGCGGGCGCAACCAGTTTTATCAATATCGAACAAAAAAATGTTATTTTAGTCGACGACGTTCTTTTTACAGGACGTACAATTCGCGCCGCTTTGGATGCATTAATTGATTTTGGACGAGCTAAGCGCATTGAATTAGTGATTTTAGTTGATCGTGGTCATCGTGAATTACCGATTCGCGCCGATTATATTGGTAAAAATGTACCAACAAGCCTTGATGAAGAAGTTCAAGTGCGCACCAAACACTTTGATGAACGCTATGAAGTTGCAATTTTAAGCGAATAAATAGAGAAAATTGAACCTTTTGCGAAACGCGTTTACTAAAAGATGTAATAAATTTTTAGGAAAAGAATATGAAAAAAATGACTTTTAAATGGTTGCTTGCCAGCGCCCTAGGTTTTTCTGTGCTTACTGCGAATGCTGCAATTGCAGATCGCGTTGTGGCAAGTGTTAATGGCGCACCAATTTTGCAAAGCCAAGTTGATGCCTTATTAAAGAATCGTCAAGATAATGCTGAAACACGCAAAAGTGCTTTAAATCAATTAATTGATGCCGCGTTAATTCGCACAACGTTACAACAAGCTAAAATTGAAGTGCCAAAAGCACAGTTTATGCAAATTTTAAAACAAGAAGTTGAGCGTCAAATGCGTTTTATTGCCAGCCAAAATCATCTTACTTATGGACAATTTATCTTAGCTTTAAATAACGAAGGGATTGATTTAGATCGCTATCGCCAACAAATTGCGGCGAATATTGCCCCGCAACTTAAAGAAGAAATGCAAATGGCCATGTTGCGTGACCAAGTATTAGCACAAGAAGTAAATGATATTCGTCAAAAATTAAATCGCGCTGAAATTAAAAAATTAGCAGATGAATTACAAAATAAAATGACTAAAAAAGGCGAACAAAAACCAATTTCAGCAAAAGAATATCAAGTGCGCCATATTTTATTACGTTTAAATCCTTTATTAGATGACGCGCAAGCAAAAACACAATTAAGCCAAATTCGCGCCGATATTTTGGCGGACAAAATCAGCTTCGGTAAAGCAGCTTTAGATTATTCTAAAGATTATTTGTCAGGAGCAAATGGTGGGGACTTAGGTTACCAATTACCAGAAATTTATGCGCCAGCTTTTGCTAAAGCCATTGTTAATACGCCACAAGGGCAAATTTCTCAACCTTTTAAAAGCACATTTGGTTGGCATATTTTGCAAGTAACCGATACAAAAGAGAAAAATATTACAGAAGATGTTTATCTGCAACGTGCTTATGAAATGATTATGCATGAAAAATTAGAAAAACTAGGTGAAAATTGGTTACAACTCTTACGTAAAAATGCCGACATTCAACTAGAAGGCTAAAAATTAAAAGGAACTCGCGCCGAAAAAAGGTAAAAAATGTTCGGATTGACTTTTAAATAAACGGCGATAGGTTGTTTTTTAATAAAACGCAAAAAAAATGAAAAA
>JAHHQY010000027.1 GCA_020026115.1 Actinobacillus sp.
CAATCACTTCTGCTCGACCTTTTTTAAGGGGAATTTTTCTAATTTTCGTTATAGGCTCTGTCTAAAAATACTTTGCTTTTCTCAAAATCTTCTTGATTTCTTACTTTAATTTCTACATCGCCCGTACCAATATGCCCAATTCCTTTTACGCTACGAATAAAGCCCGCTTCTTCTTCAATGCTTTGGCTATCCAGCGCTAAACTTAAAACAAGGCATTCTTTATTTAAACTCAAGCAAACGATATTTCTCACTTTTTTAAAGGCAATGTAATGTTTCGTTTGATGTTCGACCACATCATCGCCTAAAGACTCCATATAAATACTGACTTCATCGCAAAGTTTTTGTATTTTTTCCGATGTATTATCGTATTTATCTAAATGAGATTTATAATTTCCACCTTGATTTAATGGGGATTCCTCTTCTTTTAAAACAAAGTTTGGCGTATTTAAATGTTCAAATAAAACAAGGTGATCGTACTTTTTATAGTTCACCAGCTTAATATTTCGCTGTATTTGGTTTACAGCATGTAAATCATATTTATTAAAATTGTTCGCAATACAAATGACGCAAGGCGCACGCCAATCAATTTCACTTGCCACTTGATAGCCGAGTTTCTCCATCACAATTAATTTAAAATCCGCTTTATGATCGAGCAACCAATCAAGGTAAAAAAGTCCTTGATTTATCACGTTTTCATTAACGCTTCTTTTGTATTCAAAAATAACGGGGCTATTATTTTCATCGATGCCAATGGAATCCATGCGACCATTTTTTATCGCAAACTCACTCGCAAGAAAACGCACGCCAAACATGGTTTCCATATTCTTTTCAATTAAATTTTGCAATTCTTTTTCAAGATTCACCATTTTTGGGGAAAGTTCTTCTACCCCACCATTTATTTTATAAAGTTTAATGTCTGACACCTTTGCCTTTCCTTTTATTTAAAAAAGGCCATAGAAAAATGGCCTTCAGGTTATGTTTATTATTTTTTATCGTATCGTTCTTGCGCCGAAAAAAAGTTTAGAGATTTTTTCAAGCATCTTGCAAGCATAAAGCCGCAGCGCCTCTTGTTCCGCCTGCATCACCAAATTGTGCTTTTTTAATCTTTGGCACTTTCGCACTTCGCATAAGATGAGCGGGTAATAATTGCGGTAACGCCTCATATAAATAATCAAAATTCGACAAACCGCCCCCTAAAACGATTTCTTCTGGGTCTAGAGCTGTAATAATATTGCCCAAACAAATGGCGCAAAGTTGCATAAATTTTTCAACAAATGCTTGTGTTTCTAAGTGGCCTTCGTAGAATTTTTGGATAATTTCTGGTGCGCTCAGGGTTTCTAAGCATAAATCTCGATACAGCATTTCAAAGCCACGGCCAGAAAGGTAGGTATCTAAACAGGCTTGGCGACCACAACCACAAGGGTAAATTGGGGCTTTATCCCAACCTAATAATTTTAAGGCTTGATAATTAAGTTGCAGATGTCCTAACTCGCCCGCCATACCATTGCGACCGCTGTAAATTTTGCCGTCTAAAATTAAGCCACCACCAAAACCTGTGCCTAAAATTAAGCCGAGTAAATTTTTTTTCTTCTGACCTAAAGAATCGATAGCTTCGGATAAAGCAAAACAGTTCGCATCATTTTCCGCATAGACTTTCCGCCCTAAGCGTTCGCTTAAATCTTGTAAAATGCGCTGATTATTCGCAACGGCAATATTGGTAATTTCAGCAATGCCGGTTTGTTGGTTAATAAAACCTGGAATACCTAAACCCACTTTGCCTTTTAAATTAAATTGACTGTCGGCCCGTTCTACTAAAGTCACGATGGCGTTTAACCAATTTTCATAACTGTCTTGCGGGGTTGGCACACGTTCTGAGGTTAATTTTTCTAATTGTTGATTAAACACCGCTAATTCAATTTTCGTGCCACCAACATCAATGCCATATAACATTTTCACTCCTTATTTTTCTGCCCAGTTTGCAAAATATTTTTTCTTTTCTAGCCACATAAATAAAGGCACATTCAAAAGCCAAGCTAAGCCAATTGAAGCAATTAAATCTTGCGGATAATGCATACCTAATTGCACTCGACTTAATAAAACCAACCAAGCCCAAACTAATATAACGGGCAGAATTTTTTGTAATGGACGATTTTTCGGTGCGAGTTGCGCAAAGCCCACGGCCAACATTAACCACACCGCCACAAATAAACTATGGCCAGAAGGAAAAGAATAGCTTGTTTCTTTAGCACGGTGTTTCACTAACCATTTTGGCGTTTGGCGCGCATTTTGTTTGTAATAAGCTTTCACCACTTCCGCGCGCTCTTTTTTAGCTAATTGATGAAAATTTGCAGATGGCATGTCTGTTTGTGACAATAACGCGCTCATAAAAGGACGCTCTTCTTGCACTAACGGTTTTAGCACGGATTTAATGCCTTGGCTGACTATCACCATACCGGCCATAATGCCAATAACGAGCAAGGCTTTTTTCTTATTTTTCAAAGCATAAAAATAAAATAATGCGAAGATTGCACAGGTTATTAAGGCGTAAGGCTTGCTGGCGGTTTGGGTGAAATAAAACAACCCATGGGCGAAAGCGTCATAATTCGCACTCTCTTGCCAAGGTTCTTGCCCATAAAACAGCCCTATGGGTAACAATAAAAGCAGTAAAGTATAGAGTGAAAGGCGTTTAAGCATGTAATTTTTCCTTTTTTAGCTTATAATTCAACACAATTTTGTATTTTAGCATTTAAACAAGAAAAAAATAGGATTTATCCATGTCAGATATTCAACGGGTTAGCGAAGCCAATTTACCCACCGAATTTGGGGCGTTTCGCATTGTAGGCTTTGAAAGTCCAAGCACAAAAAAAGAACATATCGCTTTGGTCATGGGCGATGTGAGCGATGGTCAACCAGTACTTGCACGTATTCATTCCGAATGTTTAACGGGCGACACCTTGCACAGCTTAAAATGTGATTGCGGTTTCCAATTAACCACCGCATTAAAACAAATCAGCCAAGAAGGGCGTGGCGTGTTAATTTATCATCGCGAAGAAGGACGCGGAATTGGCTTAATCAATAAAATTCGTGCCTATGCGTTACAAGATCAAGGTATGGATACCATCGAAGCCAACTTAGCCTTAGGCTTTGCCGCCGATGAACGGGATTTTAGCGTTTGTGCGGATATGTTTAATTTACTTGGTGTCACGCAAGTCCGTTTATTAACGAATAATCCGCAAAAAATCGATACGATGAAACAAGCGGGCATCAATGTTGTTGAGCGCGTGCCTTTAAACGTTGGGGAAAACCGTTACAACACAAAATATTTAGATACTAAAATGAAAAAAATGGGGCATTTTATTGTCCATAACGGCAAAGAACATAAACTTGCTTGCCCACATTGTCGTGAAGAAATTCCCGAAAAGTAATCATCTTTCATCGCGCGGTTCTCGCGCGATTTTTTTATTTTGAGGTTCCTTATGCCCCTTTCCTACGCAACGCAAACATTCCAAACCTTATACGCCTCGCTTCCTTGTGCGCCAGCCATTAGCGAAGAACATAAACAGCAACTTTGCTATGCTTTATCTCTGTCAGATTTACTTGCCGAAACTTGGCAAAAACAGCCTGATTTTTTTGTTCAATGCTTGCAAACCCTTCCTTTACCCACAGAAAAAACAGCACTCGCGCCGAAAATTTTTTCTCAGCTTAACGCTATTGAAAATACAGAAGAATTTAAAAAAATCTTGCGCCAAATTCGTTATCGCGAAATGGCTACTTTAAGTTTGTGCCAAAGTTTAAATCTTATTAGCGTTGAAGAAACGTTACGCAAATTATCCGATTTAGCCGAATGTTTAATTTTACAAGCGCGCGATTGGCTTTATCGTCAGGCTTGCGCTGAAATGGGAACGCCAACAAATGCACAAGGCCAGGCCATTCCCTTGCAAATATTAGCCATGGGAAAATTAGGCGGTGGGGAATTAAATTTTTCTTCCGATATTGATTTAATTTTTGCTTTTGAAGAACAAGGGAAAACGCAAGGGGGACGGCGTTGTGTGGAAAACAGCAAATTTTTTACACGTTTAGGCCAACGTTTAATTCATGCTTTGGCCGATTTTACCCCAGATGGTTTTGTGTATCGCGTTGATATGCGTCTTCGCCCTTTCGGGGAAGCGGGCGCTTTAGCCTTAAGTTATACGGCCTTAGAACAATATTATCAAACTCAAGGACGCGATTGGGAACGTTACGCTATGTTAAAAGCGCGCCTTTTAGGGGAAAGCCTGCCTCATCCTTTGCAACAAATGTTACGCCCTTTTGTCTATCGCCGTTATATTGATTTTAGCGTGTTGCAATCTTTGCGAGAAATGAAAGAAAAAATTGCCCGCGAAGTGCGCCGTCGTGCTTTAAGTAATAATATAAAATTAGGCGCAGGCGGTATTCGTGAAATTGAATTTATCGTACAAGTTTTCCAACTTATTCGTGGGGGACGTGAAGTCAGTTTACAAAATCCGTCACTTTTACAAGTTTTACCTAAGTTAACCGCCCTGCAACTTATTACAGAACCCCAAGAACAAGCATTGCAAGATGCTTACCTTTTCTTACGCCGTACGGAAAATGTTTTACAAGCCATTCACGATGAGCAAACACAAACTTTGCCTGAAAATATTCAAGATAAACAACGTTTAATGCAAGCCTGCCAATACTTTTATGGTGATAAAAAATCTTATCATTACGCCATCAATAATTGGGCTGATTTTTGTCTGACCTTGCATCAACATCAACAAAATGTGCGTACCATTTTTAATGCGTTAATTGGTGAAGAAACGCCAGAAAATTCCAGCGAACATCCTTGGCAAGATTTTTTAGAAGACGATTTTTCTTTTGCGCAAGAAGCACAAAAAACGCCAGCTTTAACTCATCTTTTACCTTTACTGGCCGATTTTAAACAACAAGTTAATAAGCGTCCCATCGGACAACGTGGACGCAGTGTTTTGAAAAAACTCTTCCCTCTTTTATTGCAAGAAGTGTTGCGTTATCCCGATTGCGCGCAGTTTTTCCCACGCATCGTACAAATTTTAGAAAATATTTTAACGCGCACCACTTATTTAGAATTGCTTTTGGAAAATCCGCCTGCTTTACAGCAACTTATTGAATTATGTGCAAAATCCAAACTTATCGCAGAACAAGTCGCTCAACATCCACTTTTATTAGATGAGTTACTCAATCGTCATGCTTTATTAAATCCACCCGCGTTTGAAAGCTACCCTAATCTTTTGCGTGAATTTTTATTACGTTTTCCCCCTGATGACGAAGAACTCTTTTTAGATGCCTTGCGCCAATTTAAACAAAGTGCGGTTTTAAAAGTGGCTGCCGCAGATATTTTAGGGGGCTTATCCGTTATGAAAGTGAGCGATCATTTAACTTATTTAGCCCAAGCCATTTTGCAAGAAGTCGTCCATTTTGCATGGCAACAAATGACGCATCGCTTTGGCACGCCCGAAGGCTTGGCGGAAGATGAAAAAGGCTTGCTGGTTATCGCTTACGGCAAATTAGGTGGTATTGAATTAGGCTATAAATCTGATTTAGATGTGGTTTTTTTATTTGATCATAGACAAGGCGTCACGCAAGGTGGGCGAAAATCTATTGAAAATGCGCTTTTTTATGTGAAATTAACACAAAAAATTCTGCGCATTTTCACTATGCGCACTTCCGCGGGCATTTTGTATGACGTGGATATTCGCTTACGTCCCGAAGGCGATGCGGGCTTAGTTTGCTGTTCCTTATCCTCTTTTGCTCAATATCAACAATTTTCAGCTTGGACATGGGAAAAACAGGCTTTAGTGCGTACTCGCGCCATTTTTGGTGATGAGCGTTTAAAAGCGGAATTTAATGTTTTACGGCAAAACATCTTAATGCAAAAACGTGATATTCATGAGTTAAAACAAGAAGTTAGTGCTATGCGCGAAAAAATGTGCCAGCAAGAAAATCAGCATCTCGGCTTTCATTTAAAAAATGATCGTGGCGGCATTCAAGATATTGAATTTATTGCACAATTTTTAGTATTAGCCTACGCGAAAGACTCGCCTACTTATGCGAAATGGTCAGATAATGTGCGTATTTTCGCGGAAATTGGCGCTGAAAGCACTCATTTAAGCCAGCAAGAATGCGCCAAACTGAGCCAAATTTACACCGCACTTCGCAATCAAATTCATCATCAAAATTTATTAGGCTTGCCTATTATCGTTGATGAAGGGCCTTGGCAAGAAGCGCGCGCCTTTATTTTGAATATTTGGCAAAAACTTTTCGCTTAATTCAATCTACACTCGCACCGAAAATTCGTACTCTTTTTCTGTGCGCAGTGTATTTTTTTTGAGAATTTTTTTGCTTTCTTTTATACTTCGCCAATTCTTTTTTATCTTGAAAACATTATGCGTAAATTTAAAAACTTTTTCTCTTTATTTATCATTACCTTATGTATTCTTTCTGGTTTGCGGGGCATTTTATTTTTAGCTTATCCTGCCGATTTTAGTGCTTTAACCCATTGGGAAATCATTCAATCTTTCCTTATGGGCGTTCGCGTAGACATTATCGCAACCTCTCTCGCTTTCGCTTTACCTGCCTTGTTATACTTTTTACCTTTCCCGTTCATTCAACGCAAATGGGTACAAGTTAGCATCTTTTCGCTACTTTTTCTCAGCATTTCTTTGATTATCATGATTGTATGCGGTGACCTATTATATTTTAATCACGTTCATCGCCATGTCGCCAAGGAAATGGCTGCTGTGGGCAATGATGTGGGCATTTTATTGGAAACGGCAAAAGCGCATTGGGCTTTATTATTCGCCTTTTTGGCCTTTGAATTCTTTCTTTTCGCGCTCTTTAAAAAGCTGTTAAATTTTAATGTCAATTCTGCTTTTAACTTAAAAAACATTGGCTTATTTATTCTTGTGGTTGCTTTATTAGCCCTTGGCGTGCGTAATAAATTTGTGGGAAAACCTTTTGGGGTATCCGATGCCTTTACCAGCAATAAAAGTGCGAGCGGAAATTTGGCCTTAAATGGGGTGTTTTCGATGCTAAAAAGCCTGAAAAATCAGCCTAAACTGCATTTTATGCCTAATGAAGAAGCGCAAAAATTAGTGCAAGAACAATTACAATCTCGCACTTTTCGTTTTGTCGATAAAAAATACCCTCTTTTACGTCAATTAGATGTGCCGGCAAAATTAACAACTCAGCCCAATGTGGTGATCATTTTATTAGAAAGCTGGAGCGCGAAATATATTGATAGTTTTTCTGGTAATCATTTTGGCGTAACTAAAAACTTCGACCGCATTGCACGTAACGGTTTGAAATTTGATAACTTTTATGCCAATGGTCAACGGAGTATTGAGGGCATTAGCGCACTTTTCACTGGCCTGCCTGTGTTACCTTATTCCGCTTATTTAGGTCATGGTTTAGAGCTGTCTCATTTATCGTATTTAGGTAATGTGGCTAAAAAAGCTGGCTATGCGACCCTTGCGATGCAAAGCTCGAAACGCAGTTCATTTCGCGTCGATTCTATCGCCACTTTAGCGGGCTTTAATGAGTATTACGGTGCGGAAGATATTCCTGATTTACATTGGGAAGAAAGCGCACAAAAACCGACCTTTGGTGCGTGGGATAACAATATGTTGCAGTTTTATTTGCAAAAAATTAACCAACTGCAAGCGCCGTTTTTTGCCTTTACCTTTACGGCTTCAACCCATTCACCCTTTGTAAGCCCTGGTAAAAAATGGGAAAAATATCCTCATCAAGAAGACCATATTTTCGGTTATTTAAACACCTTAAATTATGCTGATGAAGCCATTGGACGTTTTATGGCGGAAGCGGAAAAACAGCCTTGGTTTGATAATACTATTTTTGTTTTCTTAGCCGATCACGCTTTAGGTTTGGCTGATGACCACAGTTTGCAAAAAGCTGGCCTGAAAGTTGAGGCGGATCGCCCATTAGAAAATATGCGCATTCCTTTGGTGATTTACGCGCCGAAAATTTTCACCCCACAAGTGATTGAGCGTCTAGGTTCGCAAGCTGACCTTTTCCCAACTCTTGCCCATTTATTAGGTTGGAAAACACCGATTGCGACAACCTCAAACTCGCTTTTTGCTCAGCACGATAAGCCTTTTGTGCTGTTCGCCAATGGGGATTTACTCGGTTTTATTCGCCCACAAGGCTACATTAAACACAATTTAAACAAAACCTTAGAAAACAATTTAAGCCCCCAAGCGGTACAAACGGCTTTGGCCTTTTATCAACTGCTAGGGCAATTACAAGAAGAAAACCGTATTGCCCCGGCTTATCAACAAAATTAAAACTTAAATAAAGCCTTGCTTTTTTAGCGAGGCTTTTTTTTAAACAGGAAGCATTCAGACTGGCTTTCTTGCTTTTATACTTAAAAAACAGTAGACTTTTGCCACTTATTTTCGCTTAAGTCCTTTCTTTCACTTTAATGGGGAATTATTTTATGAGTATTTTAGAATCCGCCAAACGCCGTTATTCTTGCAAACATTTCGACACCAGCAAAAAAATTAGCGCTGAAGATATTTTCGCTTTAGAAGAAATTGTGCGTTTAAGCCCATCTAGCTTGAACATTCAACCTTGGCATCTTTTTGTAGCTGAAAATATGGAAGGCAAAGAAAAAATTGCTTCTAGCACACAAGGTTTTTATCAATTTAACCAACGTAAAGTGTTAGATGCTTCCCATGTTATGTTGTTATGTGTCAAAACAGATTTAAATGACGCGCATTTAGAAAAATTAATCGCGAAAGAAGATGCCGATGGTCGTTTTAAATCCCCTGAAATTTTACAACGCGCTAAAGAAGTGCGTAATTGGTTCTTAAGCCAACATGCCACTGATAAAGACCGCCAAAGCTGGGCGACTCACCAAGTTTATTTAGCGTTAGGTCAACTTTTATTAGCGGCGGCAGATATGGGCATCGATACCTTACCAATTGAAGGTTTTGATAAAGAAATCTTAAGCCAAGCATTAAATTTACCTGCACAAAACCTAGAACCTGTTGCTTTAGTGGCGTTAGGTTACAGCACGGCAGATGATTTTAATAAACACTTAGCGAAATCACGTTTTGAATTCGATGACGTGGTAACCGTACTTTAAATAAAATACACGCGCCGAAATTTTGCTTAGTTTTTTTCGGCGCGTATGTTTATTTTTTACACAGCGTTTTTGACGTGTTATTTCTTTTGCGTCATTTTTTCTTTTATTATTTAACGCTTTGATTTTAAAAGTTTTTTATTTTTAAACCAAACCTACTTTTCTTCTTTTTTGAACTCAATTCCCCGTTATGCGTCTATCTCTCACAAAGTTATCCACAGAAAACTTGGATAACTTTTAAAAATTCCTCTCTTGAGCTTTTTCCTCTTTTTTGGTCTTTTTTAAGCGAAAAAACTGCAGATTTTTCTTATTTTATCCACAAGATATTAACAGAGTTATCCACCGTTAGTTTTTTAATGTTTCGTAAATGTCTAAGGCTAATTTCGCTGAAATACCCGGAACTTGCGCTAATTCTTCCACGCTTGCTTGTTTAACGCCTTGCATTCCGCCTAAATATTTTAATAAGGCTTGGCGACGTTTTGCGCCCACGCCAGGAATGCTTTCCAATCCGCTTTGAGTAAAGGCTTTTTGACGTTTTTTACGATGCCCCGTAATGGCGTGATTATGGCTTTCATCACGAATATGTTGAATTAAATGTAAAGCCAGACTGTCTGTGGGTAAATTAAATTCTTCCCCCGTTTTCCCGATAATTAAGGTTTCCAAACCTGCTTTACGTTCTACCCCTTTCGCCACCCCAATAAGCATTACGCGATTTTTATCCCAAGGCACGTCTAAGCGTTCAAACACGGATAAAGCACGGTTTAATTGCCCTTTTCCACCATCAATAAATAAAATATCCGGAATTTTTTCCGCTTCTAATGGGCGATCGTAACGCTTAAATAACGCTTGCTCCATTGCGGCGTAATCATCGCCCGGTGTAATACCGCTGATGTTAAAACGGCGATAATCACTTTTTAAGCGCCCTTCTCGATTAAACACCACGCATGAAGCGATGGTTTGTTCGCCCATAGTGTGCGAAATATCAAAGCATTCCATTCGTTGAATATTTTTTTTACCCAGTATTTTTTCCAATTCCGCATAACGAGCGGAAATTAACGAACTTTGTTGCAATTTCGTACTTAAGGCTGAGCGGGCATTGATTTCAGCCAAATTCAGATAATTCGATTTTTCGGCGCGAGTGCGATATTGGATATTCACTTTTCGTCCCGCTTGCTCGGATAAAACGCTTTGTAAACTTTCCACGTTGGTTAATTTTTGATTGACTAAAATGCTATGTGGAATACTTCTTGCTTGATGTCCTTGCAAATAAAACTGGCCTAAAAAGGTTTCCGTAATTTCGGCTAAATCCGTATTTGCAGGCACTTTGGGAAAATAACTGCGATTGCCCAGCATTTTACCTTGCCGAATAAACAACACTTGCACGCAAGCCAATCCTTGCTGAAAAGCAAGAGCGATAACATCTAAATCATCAGCGCGATCATTGGCCACAAACTGTTTTTCCACCACCGCACGCACCGCTTGAATTTGATCGCGATAACGCCCGGCTTCTTCAAAATTTAACGCTTGGCTTGCTTTTTCCATTTTTTCAATTAAATGAGCGCGCACTTGTTCATCTTTTCCTTGTAAAAAAAGACGGGCAAAATGCACTTGTTGAGCGTAATCTTCATCCGTCACATAGCCTTGCACACAAGGTGCGCTACAACGTTTAATTTGATATTGCAAACAAGGACGTGAACGGTTGGCATACACCGCATTTTCACATTGACGAACGGGAAATAATTTTTGTAATAAAGACAGGGTTTCACGCACAGCGCTTGCATGAGGATACGGGCCGAAATATTCGCCTTGTGCTTTTTTACTGCCACGATGAGAGGTTAAGCGTGGGTGTTTGTCGTGAGTTAATAAAATATAAGGATAGGTTTTATCATCACGCAACAATACGTTATAGCGCGGTTGCAAGGTTTTTATATAATTTTGCTCTAGCAATAACGCCTCAGTTTCGGTGCGTGTGATGGTTGTTTCAATGTGCGCAATTTGTGCCACTAAAGCTTTTGTTTTTGCGCTACTGACATTGGTGCGAAAGTAGCTTGCAAGGCGTTTTTTTAAATCTTTCGCCTTGCCGACATAAATCACCTGCCCCTTAGCGTCAAACATACGATATACGCCTGGCTCATGGCTGACTTGCGCTAAAAATTTTTTTGCCTCAAACCCCTCTGACATCGTATCTCCTTTGGCAAAATTTCATTAACAAACTATGTTCCTTTACGCAGAAAAATACGTTTTTGCTTGGACAATATCTTGATAAATTTGATTTTTTAAGGCTTCAAAAGTTGGAAATTTTTCCTCATCGCGTAATTTTTTACAAAACTCAACCTGTAAATATTGGCCGTATAAATCGCCTTTAAAATGAAAAAGATGCACTTCTAATAATTGGTTGTTTCCCTTTACACTTGGGCGCGTACCTAAGTTAGCAACGCCAAAATATTCCTTTTGAGCTACACGCACACGTACCGCAAACACGCCTTTTAGCGGGCAAACTTGACGATATAGTTTTATATTTGCCGTCGGAACATCAATGGTTCGGCCTAATTGTTTCCCATGCACCACGCGTCCTGCAATGACAAAAGGTTTATTAAGAAGTTTTTGTGCGTGAGCAAAATCCCCTTTCGCGACAATTTCCCGAATGGCCGTACTGCTAATGCGCTCGCTTAAATATTGAAAGGTAGGATTTTTTTCTACTTGAAAACCAAAGGTTTTTCCCGCTTTTTCTAATAAATGAAAATCCCCTAAACGCTTTGCACCAAAGCGGAAATCATCGCCCACACTTAAAAATTTCACCTGCAATTTTTCAACTAAAATTTTTTCTACAAAATCTTGCGCCGAAAGTTTGGCGAACTCGTGGTTGAATTTCATGCAAATTACCGCGTCTACGCCCGCTTCTTTTAAAGCATTCACTTTATCGCGCAAGCGCATTAAACGAGCTGGTGCTTTCTCGCCCCGAAAATATTCCGCCGCTTGTGGTTCAAAAATCATCACTACGGCAGGCAGTTGACGTTTTTGAGCTTCATTTTTTAAGTGTTTTAACACCGATTGATGGCCTAAATGTACACCGTCAAAATTACCAATGGTTAAGGCGCAACCTTGCTGAAAATGTTGCCCTAATTGTTTCATCCCTTGATATAACTTCATTTTTATTCTGTTCCCTTGGCTAATAAATGGCGTAAGCGTAAACCTGTTAATAATAAAACGCCGGCATAAATGAATACAGCCGTTAAAATCAATCCCACTAACCATAATAAACGTAGGCTAAAGGCCATATTTTCCCAAACTGTTAAACAAGGTGAGAAATACCATAACCCCGCGCCCATCATGGCAGAAGCGAATAAGACTTGTAGTAAAAAACGCCCGCTTTGCTGACTAAAACGATAAATCTTGGCTTTTTTTAAGCCTCGATATAATAACCCTGCATTTAACGTTCCTGACATGGCCGAGGCTATGGCTAAACCCACATAGCCGAAAGGAATCGCCAATAAATTAAAAAACATATTGCTGACCATCGCGATAATGCCAATTTTAACGGGCGTTTTTGTATCTTGTCTTGCGTAATATCCGTTTGCGAGAATTTTAATTAACATAAAACTTAATAAACCCGCATTAAACGCCCAAAGAGAATAAGAAGCCGCTTTTACATCGCTTAAAAGGAATTGCCCACGCATAAAGAGAACTAAAAGCATCGGCTGAGCAAGAAGAGCAATACCGACCATCGCTGGAATGCCTAATAATATAATCATTCGCACGCCCCAATCCATGGTGTGATGGAATTTTTCTTGCGCCCCTTCTCCTTGCACATGGTGGCGAGAAAGGGTGGGTAAAATCACCGTTGAAATCGCAATACCAAATAAACCTAAGGGAAATTCAATTAAACGATCAGAATAATAAAGCCAGCTTATGGAACCTGTCATTAAAAAACTTGCAATAACGGTATCTAATAACAAGTTGATTTGCGTAACAGACACACCAAAAAGCGCAGGTAACATTAATTTACGAATTTTTGCGACGCCCTTATCGTGCCACGCCCATTGGGGACGGACTAATAAATTCGCTTTTTTTAAGAAAGGAAGTTGAAATAAAAACTGTAATAATCCCCCTAAAAAGACCCCAATGGCCAAGGCGGTGTCGGGACTTTGTACATAAGGTGCTAAATATAAAGCACAGGCAATAATAGCAACATTGAGTAAGACCGGGGAAAAGGCCATGACGCTAAATTTACCTAAGGTATTTAAAATGGCGCCAGAGAGAGCCACAAAAGTAATAAACCATAAATAAGGAAAGGTAATTTTTAATAAAAATGAGGCTTGCAAAAATTTCTCGCCTTCCGCCCCTTCTTGCAACCAATCTAAAAACCAACCTGTACCGAATAACGCCACAATAATTGGTGAACCGATCATACCAATTAAAGTCACTACGCTGACTAATCCACCAAGCGTACCCGATACTTTTGCGATAAAATCTTGCGTTTGGGTTAAATCACCATTTTTACGATATTCCGCTAAAACAGGAACAAAGGCTTGTGAAAAGGCCCCTTCTGCAAAAAGTCGGCGCAAAAAGTTAGGAATACGATTTGCAAATAAAAAAACGTCCGCTGAAACACCCGCACCGATTAAATGTGCCACAATAATATCGCGCACTAAACCTAAAATACGCGACAAAAATGTCAATCCGCTTACGACCAAGCCCGATTTTAAAAGCCTTTTACTCAAAATTTTTCCTTCCTTTGTAAAAAAAGAGCCCTAATTGTATAGAATTTTTATTTTTACGCTATATTCTTGAGAAAAAAACTGTTAAAATCTCGCTCGCTTTGATTGGTTGTGCTGAAATTTAGCACATTCAATAATGTAATCGGGATTTCCCGTCGGTAGTGTCTCACCGAACTCTCGAACAAATTTGAATTGTAAAGGATAAGGCGAAAGGCCTTATTTTTATTTTTAAATCTAACGAAACATTTTATTAGGAGTTTGACCTTGGCAAATATCAAGTCAGCAAAAAAACGTGCGGTTCAATCTGAAAAACGCCGTCAACACAATGCAAGCTTACGCTCTATGATGCGTACCTACATTAAAAAAGCTTACGCAGCAATCGCAACTGGCGAAAAAGCCGCAGCAGAAGCAGCGTACGTTGAAATGCAAAAAGTGGTAGACCGTATGGCGTCTAAAGGCTTAATTCACAAAAATAAAGCTGCAAACCACAAAGCTAAAGTTATGAAACAAATCAAAAAATTAGGTTAATTCTTAATTCTTGATGAAAATACCGCATTTTATGCGGTATTTTTTTTGCCTTAAATTTCCTGTAATTCGGCCAAAATATTTTCAATGGCCTGACATAAATGCGTGCGATCATGCCGATAGGCTACGTCATCAGCTCTTAATGGGTAAGCATATAAATACGCATTCATTTCCTTTCTATGGCATTCTGTTTCCATGCTTTGATCAAGAATAGCGCCATCTAGCGTTTTTTCCCCTAAATAAGCATTTAACCATTGCAATTTGTCCTTGAGCTTTAATTGGCTTGCAGGGCCTGTTTCCGTGCCTAAATTATCAATAAAAATTTTCTTCGCTCGGCTTTTGCTTAAGGCCAAAGCCAAATCGGGTAATAATAATGGCGGTAAAATACTGGTTAAAAAGCTACCAGGTCCAAATAAAATTAAATCCGCCTGACTAATGGCTTCTAATGCTTCTGGCGTGGCTGGAGCTAAAGGTAAAATAAAGAGCATTTTAGGCGGAGCCTTTAATTGATCGATACTCACTTCCCCAACTAAACTTTGCCCATTTTCTAACGTCGCGGCTAAATGCAAGGGGCTTTCACTCATCGGTAAGATTTGCGCTTTAACGTTTAATAATTCGCGCACTAAATTTACCGCTTCTGTGGGGCGAATTTGCATATTTTCCAAAGCCTTAAGCATTAAATTTCCTAAATTATGCCCTTGCAACTCACCTTCGCCTGCAAAACGATATTCAAATAATGCGGAAGCTGTACTCGGTTCAGTAATAATTTGATTTAAACAATTTCTTAAATCGCCCCAAGCAATACCGCCTTGTTGTTTGCGAATTCGCCCCGTAGAACCGCCATTATCCGTGGTGGTAACAATGCCTGTTAAATGCGTACCTAAAAATTTTAATGCCGATAAAACGCGACCTAAACCATGTCCACCACCAATGGCAACGACCCTTTGCATTTGCATCAACTGTGGATACGGGGAAAATTGCGTTTGTGCCATATTTTGTCCTTTTTTATGCCTGTATTTTGCGCAAAAATCCAAATTTCGGCGCGAAATGTAGAAAATATTAACTGTTTTTACTTTTTTTATACGACGAGCAAGGTGCAACTCTAGCGAAAAAGCAGGAGATATTCTACAATAAGCGCAATTTTTTTTATGCTTAATTACGCCAAGCTTGCTTACCTACGTTTTTTTCTTTTTTTTACTCGCATAAATAAGGTGGCAATGCCAGTAGCTTTGACTACTCGGGGAACAGTTGGAAACGACTTTTCCTTTCGTATTTAAAAAGGTGTTCAATGCAAACTATTCCAATAAAAAACGTGGGCGGTTTAGTCGACCGTTTCCAACGTCAATATTTTTATTTGCGCCTTTCTATTACAGATATGTGCAATTTCCGCTGTAACTATTGTTTACCTGATGGTTATCAGCCTGACTCGCAAAAAAGCAAATTTTTAACGCCAACAGAAATTCAACGTTTAGTCGGTGCTTTCGCCCAATTAGGGACAGAAAAAGTACGCATCACAGGCGGTGAGCCTACGTTACGTAAAGACTTTCTTCAAATTACAGAAATTATCCGCAACACGCCCAATATTCAGCAAATCGCCTTAACCACCAACGGCTTTCGTATGGCTAAAGATGTGCAAAAATGGCGTGAAGCGGGCATTACTTCCATTAATGTGAGTATCGATAGCCTTGACCCTCGCATGTTTCAACGCATTACGGGGTTAAATAAGTTTGCCGATGTGATGCAAGGCATTGAGCGCGCCTTCGAAGTGGGCTATGAAAAAGTTAAAGTCAATGCCGTTTTGATGAAAGATCTTAATGCGCAAGAATTTCATCACTTTCTCGCTTGGATAAAAACAAACCCCATTCAAATGCGTTTTATTGAGCTTATGCAAACTGGTGAAATGGATAGTTTTTTCCAAAAACATCATCTTTCAGGACAAGTTTTAGCGGAAAAATTATTACGCGAAGGTTGGCAATTAAAAACACGCTCGCCTTTAGATGGCCCGGCAAAAATTTTCCAACACCCTGATTATTTAGGCGAAATTGGCTTAATTATGCCTTATGAGAAAAATTTCTGTGCGAGTTGCAACCGCTTACGCGTTTCAGCGCGCGGAAAATTACATTTATGTTTATTTGGTGAAGAAGGCGTTGACTTGCGCGATTTATTACAAAGCGACGAGCAAATCAGCCAATTAAACGCGCGTATTCAAAACGCCTTACAAGATAAACGAGAACACCACTTTTTACACCAAGGGGACAGTGGTATTCGTCGCCATTTAGCCAGCATTGGCGGTTAAGCGTACATCACTCGCACCGAATTTTGGTGCTTTTTAGAAGGATTTTTTATGACCGAACATTTTACTCACATCAATCAACAAGGCGAAGCCAATATGGTGGACGTTTCTGCAAAAGCGGATACTGTGCGCGAAGCTCGTGCTGAAGTTTTTGTACGTATGAATGCCCAAACTTTAACGATGATTATGCAAGGTAACCACCATAAAGGCGACGTTTTCGCAACGGCACGCATTGCGGGAATTCAAGCGGCAAAACGCACTTGGGAATTGATTCCTCTTTGCCACCCGCTTTTACTTTCCAAAGTGGAAGTTCAATTAGAAGCTTTACCCGAAAAAAACCAAGTTCGCATTGAAAGTTTATGTAAATTAACGGGTAAAACGGGCGTAGAAATGGAAGCCTTAACCGCAGCAAGCGTTGCCGCTTTAACCATTTACGATATGTGCAAAGCGGTACAAAAAGATATGATTATTGAAAATTTACGCTTATTAGAAAAAAGCGGGGGAAAATCTGGGCATTTTATTGCTGAATAATCCTTAAGTGAAATAAAGGCGAAATAAAGGCGAGATAACGTCCAATTATTAGGAAATTATCTCGCTTTTGTGTTTTTTCGCATTTTTTGTTACACTCTTCCCCCTTAAAAATTGAAAACATTATCTCAAATTCCACAAGATCCAACGATCATTATTTTTTAGGCTTATAAGCCTTCTATCAATTTTTCATTTTTTTATTTTAACTACAAACACAAATCTAGGAGTAAAGTATGTCCGTTTTTACGAACTTTATCGAAAAACGCTCGTCTTTTAATCCTTTTGTGATTGCTATCACATTAGTATTATTAACGTCGTTAATGGCAATGACTCTGCTTTTGCCAGCACAAACACAAACTTTTTTAACCTCAATAAAATCCAGTATTTTTGCTAATTTCAGTTGGTTTTATATTTTAGCTTTTTCTATTTTTATTTGTTTTCTTTTAATCCTTTCTGTCAGTAGCGTTGGGAACATTAAATTAGGCAGTAATGAAGAAGACCCTGAATTTAGCTTCCTTTCTTGGATTGCTATGCTTTTCGCTGCCGGTATGGGGGTGGGGTTAATGTTTTATGGCGTTGCAGAACCCCTTTCTCATTTTGCCTCTAGCGTAACGACAGGGGGAACGGAACACAAAGAACAAGAAGCCTTACTTTATACCCTTTTCCACTGGGGCATTCACGCTTGGGGCGTTTATGCTGTTATTGGTTTAGCCTTAGCCTACTTTGGCTTTCGCTATAAATTACCTCTTGCTTTACGCTATTGTTTTTATCCTTTATTAAAAGATCGCGTGAATGGACGTCTTGGCGATAGCATCGATATTATCGCCTTAATTACAACCTTATTTGGGATTATCACCACGTTAGGTTTAGGCGCCACTCAATTAGGCGCAGGACTGAAAGAACTTGGCTTTTTGTCAGAAAATAGCTATCTCGTTCAAGTGATTATTATTGTTTCTGTTATGTCTATCGCTACTTTTTCCGCAAGTAAGGGAATTGGTAAAGGCATGAAAATTTTAAGCGAAACAAACCTTATTTTAGCTTTCTGTTTATTGATCTTCGTTTTAGTCACAGGCCCAACGCTTTATTTACTTTCCTCTTTTAGCGACAACCTAGGCACTTATTTAAGCAATGTGATTAACTTAAGTTTCAAAACCTTTGTGTATGAAACTAAAAATATGAACTGGTTTACAAGCTGGACCGTTTTATATTGGGCATGGTGGTGTTCTTGGGCGCCTTTTGTGGGCTTGTTTATTGCGCGTATTTCCAAAGGTCGCACCATTCGTGAATTTATTTTCGGCGTTCTTGCGGTACCAAGTTTATTTTGTATTTTATGGTTTACCATTTTTGGGAACAGTGCAATTTATATGGACATTAACCAAGCTCATGGTATGTTGCAAAGTTTGGTTTCTCAGCCTGAACAATTACTTTTTAAATTCTTCGATTTTCTGCCATTGCCGATGCTCACAGGCTGTGTTGCTTTGGTGATTATTTGCTTATTTTTTATTACCTCAGCTGATGCGGGCATTTATGTTCTCAACAATATTTCGGCGCGAGATAAAAGTTTAACGAACCCTGCGTGGCAAGCCATTATGTGGGGCTGTTTAATTATGTTAATCGCCATCGCCCTTTTAGGTGCCGGGGGCTTAAGCTCGCTACAAACGATGACCTTAATTATGGCTTTACCTTTTGCCGTGTTAATGCTGATTATGTGTGTCAGTTTATGGAAAGGTGTATCGGCGGACCAAAAATACTTTGAAACCAAATTAACGCCAACAACGGCTTTATGGACTGGGGAAAACTGGCGCGATCGTTTAGATCAAATGCTGAACCAAACACAAGAAAAAGATATTTTGAAATTTTTAAAATACACCGCTTTACCTGCAATTCGCGAATTACGCAAAGAATTGATGGACGTACATAATCTCAATGTAGAAATTGCTCAACACTTAAATGAGCAAGATGACGTAGATAACTATGTTGAAATTATCATTAAAAAAGAATCTATGCGTGACTTTATGTACGGTATCCGCTCGGTTTGCCACGAGGTGTCGGAACAGTTAATTAACGATGAACATTTACCGCATATTCAACATACCGTAACCTATTTACCGATGACTTATTTCTTCGATGGACGCACGGGTTATGATGTGCAATATATGACGCGTAAAGAAATTATCGCGGATATTTTAAAACAATATGATCGCTACTTAAACTTACTCAACGATGTTGGCCAAGAGCTTATGGCTCACGAACAAGCCGAACTTGCTGAATAAGTTTTCTCACTCGCGCCGAAATTCACGACTTTTTTTCGGTGCGAGTTTATTTTCTACGTACGGAAAATTGCGTAAATTCTTCCGTCCCTTCTAGGCTTTCTTGTTGAATACTTTGCACTTTTGCCGTTGGAACCCCATAAGGCAACCATTTTTCTAAAGCCTTTAAAGCCTGCTCTTCACCTTGCACCACTATTTCCACTCGTCCATCGGCTAAATTTCGCACAAAACCTTTAAGGGGTAAGTCTTGCATTTTGCGCCATGTAAAATAGCGAAAACCGACACCTTGCACGCGCCCTGAAATTAAAAATCTTTTTGTCCGCATTTTTTTTTGTTCCTTTTTTCAAAAAGAAAATGAGCTTATCTTAAAATTTTTATTTAATTTTTTTGCTTTTTAGCATAGCATAAGCTCGTTTTTATTCGTTTTTTAGCGAAGTATCGCCCTTTTTTTATTCACTCAAGGAGTTTGTATGAAATTATCCACCATCGCTTTAGCAAGTGCTACCCTTTTTACCTCTGTTAACGCATTTGCCGGAACGGTTAGTAGTTCAGCGAATATTGAATTTTTAGCTATTGATGGACAAAGCGCCAAAAAAGCCCTATTAAAATCAGAAAAATCCTTCACTATCAACGACAAAAACCCACATCAAGTTTTAGTACGTGTCACTGAAATTGTAAAACGCGACTCTGATCACAGTTTGTATGAATCCGCGCCAATTATCGTAACCTTTAATGGCACTGATGAAGATTTAATTATTTCAACCCCTCGTTTAAGCAATCAAATTGATGTTAATCGCTTTGAAAAAAATAACCGCGTTCATGTAAAAACTCGCAGTGGCAAAGAAATCGAAAGCAAACAAGATGTATTACCACAAGAAGGCTTTTTACCTGGTTTAAATAACATCACTACCCTTTCTGAATACAATGCCTCAAATAAAGTTGCTTCTGTTGCCAGCTTCGCGACAAACGCTATGCCAACAATGATTCCAGGTTTTGCGAAAACAGCAAAAGGTAAAATTGTCGTACAAGGCGAAAATATCGCCGAACAACAACTACAATATTGGTTCCAACAAGCCGATAA
>JAHHQY010000028.1 GCA_020026115.1 Actinobacillus sp.
ATATAAAACAACGCATGTGATGAATTTAAGTGAAAAACGCTTTTATTGGCTTTTTAGAGAAACTTTTCCTCATTATGCTATTTTTCCGCAAATTCCTTTTTCTTGTATTGTGACGCCTAAAACTCGCGACACTCAAAAACGCAATAAACTTTTTTGGAAAATAAATCAAAAACGTGTGGATTTTTTAGTTTGTGATCAATCTTTAACGCCTTTATTTGTGGTGGAAATTGATGGCCCAACACATAATAAACGTAAAGAATTTGACTTGAAACGTGATGAATTTTTTGCCCAATGCGGTTTAAAAACCTTGCGTCTTCCTGTGCAAAGTTTAAATTCGCTTTCGGCGCAAAAATTAAAACATGCGGTAATAAAATGTTTATAGAAAAGAAATAAAAATAAAACTCGCACCGAAAAATGTCAGCAAAATTTCGGTGCGAGTTGCGTTTTATCCTTATAAAGGAATATATTCGAGTTTAATATCGCCTAAGTAAGACAATAAATTTTTCGCGCTATGTTTATAAGATAAGGTTAAAGGATGCTCAACCATCACAACGCGCGTAATATTATCGATTTCGTAACCTTGCATTAAAATCGCGTTTAAAGCCACTTGAAGCGCCGGTAAACTTGGGTTAAAAGCCGCATTTTCTGCGTAACTGCCTTTAAAAATTTTCTGGTTCGCTAACTGTACCGCTACCCCACAATACGTTTTAGAATACGGCGCATGGCTTTGGTTTGCGGCTTCTAAAGCGGCTAAAGTGACAGGCGATTTAGTAAAATATTCTAAACCGTTATTTTCTTCATCCAATAATAAATGATGAATATCTAAATCTTTTGGCCCAAAAGCATGCGGTAAATAATGATGCAAAGATTGGCTTGGTAAATTAGGTAAATGAATTTTTAATTTACCGGCTGAATTTAATTCATTCATAAATTGGCGACAATGCCCGCATGGGCTGTAATTCACGAAAATATCCGTTAAAGCTTTCTCGCCACGCATCCAAGCATGAGAAATGGCGCTTTGTTCAGCATGAATGGTTTGCGCAATTGGGTTTGCACAGAATTCTTGGTTTGCCCCAAAGTAAAAATTCCCCGACTCCCCTTTTGCGATCGCACCAACGCTAAAATGCGAAATGGTTGGATTAGCATAACACGCCGCCACAGGAAGCAACATTAAAGCTAATTCATCGCTCGTTACTTGATATTTTTGGCAAAGATGATTAACGGCAAATTCCGCTAAAAACCCGTCAAAATGCTGTTCACGAAAAATATGCCAAATATCTTTGGCTAATTGTGGATTTTCTAAGGTTTTTAAGGCTTCTACGATATGATCGGAAATATGTACTTGACGAAGATTTTCCATTATTTCACTCCTTCTAACATAAATTGCACGTCATCATATGAAAAAAATAGCGTGATTTCTTAGACTTATGTCACAAAATGGGAAATTTTTCTATTTTTAAGGCTTAAAAGTCGAAATAATATGCACCTTCATTTTGTTTTCTTATCTTTTAACGCATTTTTCGCTATACTGACGCCATTTTTTATCAAGTAAGGGATTGAACATGCAACTTTATGCGAATGGCAAAACCTTGAATTTAAATCAAGTTCAAATTATGGGGATTTTAAACATCACCCCTGATTCCTTTTCCGATAGCGGGCAATTTTTCGCCTTAGATAAAGCGCTTTATCACGCGGAAGAAATGCTAAAAAACGGCGCGAGTATTATTGATGTGGGTGGTGAATCAACACGTCCTGGCGCGCAAGAAGTGAGCGAAGAAGAAGAATTAGCGCGCGTTATTCCCGTCGTTGAAGCACTTCGTCAACGTTTTGATTGTTGGATTTCCGTGGATACGTCTAAAGCTTTGGTTATGCAAGAAAGTGCTAAAGTTGGTATGGATCTCATTAACGATATTCGTGCGTTATCTGAACCCTTTGCCCTTGAAACTGTCGCAGAATTAAACTTGCCTGTTTGTTTAATGCATATGCAAGGACAACCACGCACTATGCAACAACAGCCACAATATGACGATGTCGTACAGGAAGTTCTCGCCTTTTTACAAGAGCGCACGAATCTGGCTTTATCCGCGGGCATAAAAAAAGAAAACATTCTTTGGGATGTAGGGTTTGGCTTTGGAAAAACCTTGCAACATAACTATAAATTACTGCAACAATTAGGTGTTTTTTGTCAAAACTACCCTGTTTTGGCGGGACTTTCACGAAAATCTATGTTTGGTCAATTATTAAATAAACCGGTGGAAGAACGCCTTATTGCGAGCGTAACGGGGGCATTATTAGCCGTGCAAAACGGGGCGCGTATTTTACGTGTGCATGATGTCGAAGCAACAAAAGATGCATTACAAGTTTGGCTTGCGATGAAACAAGCTTAATTTAAATTTAAAAATAGAAGGAAAAAAATGAAAGAACGTCAATATTTTGGTACCGATGGGATTCGTGGCAAAGTGGGTAAATTCCCTATTACGCCTGAGTTTGCTTTAAAACTTGGTTGGGCTGCAGGTAAAGTGTTAGCAAACCACGGTTCTAAAAAAGTGTTAATTGGTAAAGATACGCGCATTTCTGGCTATATGTTGGAATCTGCCTTAGAAGCAGGTTTAGCTGCAGCGGGACTTTCTGCCGCCTTTACAGGCCCAATGCCAACCCCAGCGATTGCCTACTTAACCCGCACATTTCGTGCTGAAGCTGGTGTCGTCATTTCCGCTTCACACAACCCTTTTGATGATAATGGGATTAAATTTTTCTCTACGGAAGGCACAAAATTACCCGATGATATTGAATTGGCCATTGAAGCGATGCTGTCACAAGAAATGGATTGCGTACCATCGGCTGAATTAGGCCGTGCAAGCCGAATTAATGACGCCGCAGGTCGCTATATTGAATTTTGTAAAAGCACCTTCCCTGCTTATTTAAGCTTAGATAAATTTAAAATCGTGGTGGATTGTGCAAATGGTGCAACCTATCATATTGCCCCAAATGTGATGCGTGAATTAGGCGCAGAAGTCATTGAATTAGCCACGTCACCTAATGGTATGAATATCAATGAGCGTTGTGGCGCTACGGATATTAAAGCCTTACAAGCAAAAGTGTTAGAAACTAACGCTGATGTAGGCTTAGCTTATGATGGCGATGGGGATCGTTTAATTATGGTTGACCATTTAGGCCATAAAGTTGATGGCGACCAAATTTTATTTATTATTGCGCGCGAATTATTACGTCGTGGAAAATTAAAAGGTGGCGTTGTCGGTACTTTAATGAGCAATATGCGCCTTGAATTAGCCTTAAAAGAATTAGCGATTCCTTTTGAACGCGCAAAAGTTGGCGACCGTTATGTCTTAGAAAAAATGCAAGCTAATGGTTGGTTATTAGGGGGCGAAAATTCAGGCCATATTATTATTGCGGATAAAAATACCACAGGCGATGGCATTATTGCGTCTTTACAAGTATTACGCGCAATGGCACAGCACAATCTTTCCCTACATGAATTAACGCAAGCAGTTCAACTTTACCCACAAGTTTTAATCAATGTTCGTTTCGACGGGGGCGCTAACCCATTAGACAGCCAAGCGGTAAAAGAAATCGCTCAAAGCGTAGAACAAGAACTCGGCCAAAGCGGTCGTATTTTATTACGCAAGTCTGGCACTGAACCTTTAATTCGCGTGATGGTGGAATGTGAAGATGCGGATTTAGCACAAAAATCCGCTGAAAAAATCGCACAGGTTATTCGTCAAAATTAAACACACTCGCGCCGAAATTTATTTTCGGCGTTTTTTTAGGTGAACGGTATGAAAATTATCATTATGCGCCATGGGCAAGCGAGTACTTTTGCACAATCGGACGCCCAACGCCCTTTAACGGCAGAAGGTCTGGCGAAAGCATTACAACAAGGGCAATTACTCCACCAACAAGGTGAAATTCATAAAGTGTTGGTCAGCCCTTATCTTCGCGCTCAAGAAACCTTTAAACAAGTTAACCAAGCATTTGGGCAACAATTAACTGACAAAATGGAAACTTGGTCTGCTTTAACGCCTTATGGCGAGGCCAAGTTGGTGGCAGATTATTTGCACGTTTTATATCAAGAAAACCCAAATCAACGGGTGCTGATTATTTCCCATATTCCTATGGTGAATGATTTAGTCCAAGAATTTACTCATAATTTAGCGTATTTTTCTTTTTACCCCGCCTCTTTTGCTTATTTAGAATGGCAAGGGGATAAAGGTCAAGTTTTGGATTTTTATGAGGCTTAATTTCAAAAGCATCTGCCCTACTTATTTTTCCACTCGCACCGAAATTTTCCCTTTTTTCGGCGCGAGTGCGTTTTTCCGTTTTTTAAGCTCGCGTTTTTTTAATCTAACGCGTCCACCAACGCTTTTCTTAAGGCTGATTTTTCTTTCAAACTTAAAGGCAAGTTTTCTTGATTCGTTAATATAAAGAAATCTTGCGCTTTTTCGCCGATAGTACTGATTTTCGCTGCCGATAAATTCAAATTTTGGTCTATAAACACTTGGCCAATTTGCGTTAACAGCCCTTTGCGATCCAAAGTACAAAGCTCGAATTCTGTTTGTTGTTTCTTATTACGAATAAAGCGCACTTCCGTTGGCACAGAAAACGGCACTTTCTTTTGTATTACTGGCGTTTTTTTAAGTTGCGTCGGTTTCTCTAAGGCTTGCATTAAGACTTTTTCGAGCTGACGTTGACGCATTTCTCCCACCAACGCCCCATTTTTTTCCGAAATAATAAAACTATCGAAAACTTCCCCATTATCACTGGTGATGATTTGCGCATCGTGAATACTGTATTGCTTACTATCGAGCAAACTGACCACGTTATAAAACAAATGCGGTTGATCGTGACAATGAATAAAAATTTCCGTTCCCCCTTTCGCATAACGATGACTGACTGCCACCAACAGTTTTTGCTTCGGATTTTGCAGTAACAGTTTCGTATGCCAAGCAATTTGCGCTGGTTGATGTCGTAAGAAATAGTCATCAGGCAGTCTTTGCCAATATTGTTGAATTTCTTCTTTGCTATAGGCCGTTAAACGTTGCATCGCCTCTTGACGATGACTTTGAATTCGTTTTTGCGGGTCAAGCGCCAAATGCGTACCTTGTTTAAATTGACGTAAGGTATTTTGATAAAGCGTATGTAATAAAGTGGCTTTCCAGCGATTCCATAAATGACTATTCGTCGCGCAGATATCTGCCACTGTGAGCATAAGCAGTAAATCTAAACGTTGTGGCGTTTCCACTTTTTGCGCAAAGGTTTGAATAACGCTTGGGTCTTGAATATCACGTCGTTGTGCCGTCATAGAAAAAAGCAAATGATTGGCAACCAAATAACACATCGTTTGAGTCTCTTGCGCCGAAAAATGGTGCATTTGAGCAAAGGCTTGCAAGGCTTGACTGCCTAATTCACTATGATCACCGCCTTGACCTTTCGCAATATCGTGAAATAAAGCACTAACAGAAAGCATCATGCGTAATCTTGTTTGGGTTTGCATATCCCCTTTTAAAATTTGCTGAAAAATAGGTTGTAATAAAGGGAAATGTTCCTGCTCATTTTGCGTAAAGGTTTCAATATTGAGCATAACACGCAAAATATGCTCATCTACGGTGTAATTATGGAAAAGATCGAATTGCATTAAACCTTGAATATGTTGCCATTGAGGTAAATAGATTTTTAAAATTCCATAACGATGCATAGGCAACACACCGCGTCGAATGGCGTTTTTTTGCTGAAGTAATTGTAAAAATTTCTCTCGTGCAAGCGGGTCATCGCATAAATACCCTGAATATTGTTGACTTATTTTCAATAATAAGCGCAAAGTATCGGGATGAATTTGTAATTGCGTTTGACGCGTTAAATGTAAAAACACATCTAAAATACAACTTGGCGTACGTTGAAAACATTGCGGATTGACTAACATCAGCCAATTATCTTGTATCACAAAGTGTTCATCGAGTTTTTCCGTTTTTTGCAATGCCCCTGTGCTTTCCTGCATACTTTGCGCATAGTGTTGCAAAAGAATTTGTCTAAACACACTTAAAAATTGCACGCTTTGGAAAAAACGCTTCATCATAGCCTCAACCCCAGCATTGGGCGTGGTTGTATCTTGATTAAACATTAAAAATTCACAAAGTTGTTTTTGACGTTCAAAGAGCAAACGGTTGTCATCTCGTTTACTTAAAAGATGTAAAGCAAAGCGCAGTTGAAATAAAAATTGTTGGCTTTGTTTCAGTTCGCGATATTCTTCCTCATCAATCCAGTTTTTAGAAAGTAACTGTTCTAAATTTTTCGCCCCAGTTTCACGCAAAGCGAGCCAATACAATAAATGCAAATCACGCAACCCCCCTGGGGAATATTTTAAATCAGGCTCTAGGTTATAACTGGTATTTTGAAAGCGCGCATAACGTTTCTTTTGTTCCGCTACTTTCCCTGCGAAATAATCCTGTCTTGGCCAAAAATCCGCTTGCTGTAAAATCTCACTCAAGGGCGTTTTTAACTCTTCATCGCCACTTAAAAAACGTCGCTCTAATAAATTTGTTGCAATGGTAATATCTGCTTTAGCTAAGGTTTCACATTCTTGCAATGTTCGCACACTGGCCCCAACCTTAAACCCGCAATCCCACAAAAATTGTAAAAAAGCACTGATTTTTTCTTTTTTCTCTTCCGTTAAAGGCATTGAACTTAAAAGCAGTAAATCTAAATCCGAATGAGGAAACATTTCTTCTCGCCCATATCCCCCTACGGCAAATAAAGCTAAAGACGGCGTGTTTAACTCAAACTGAGTCCACAAGGTTTTTAATAAGGCATCACAAAATTGCGTATGTAAAGCAATCCATTCATCCACATTTTTTTGTAAAAACTGTGTTTTTTCTTTTTCTAATAATGCCAATTTTCGTTCTTTTACTAACGCCACGGTTAATTCTTGCTTATTGGATAACTCAAAAGTTGGCTGTAACATAAAATGCCCTCATAAATAATTCTTGCCTTTTTAGCTTATGCTTTATTTTCTTTCGCTCAAATTTCACGAAAAAAGTTGCGCAATAGTTTAGCAAAAAGGGAAGAAAATCAGTACAATGAACGCGTTTTTTTCTATCTTAGGGATTCATATATGCAAAAATTTTTGTTCAGCACACTTTGCTTAGGCATTTTTTCGGTGCAAGCCTGCGCGAATGATGAGGTTTTACCGAAGTTATATAAAACAGAAACTGAAGCCTTATTACATAATCAAGCCTCAGAAATTTTTGGTATTGTGCCTTACGCACAAAACTATTTAATGGAAACCTATTCTAACGGCAACTTTCGTTATCCAGACCGTATGCGTCATGATGAAGTGAAATTTCAGTTAAGTTTAGCCGTGCCTATTTGGCGTGGTATTTTGGGTAAGAAATCCGTTTTAGCCGGGGCTTATACGCAACGTTCATGGTTTCAAATGACCAACAAAGACGATTCCTCGCCATTTCGTGAAACCAACTATAAACCTCAACTATTTATGGCTTGGGAATTACAAACGCCACTCTTTTTCGGTTGGGCATTAAATGAATTAGAAACAGGCGTGTTACATGAGTCTAACGGACGCGATAATTTAAATGACAAATCACGCAGTTGGAACCGTATTTATGCTCGTTTTTCAGCAAGTAAAGGAAACTGGCGCGTACAAATTAAACCTTGGTGGCGTATTCCAGAAAAAGCTAGTGATGATGATAACCCAGATATTCAACATTATCGTGGCCATAGTGATTTTATTGTTGATTACTACACCAAAACACACCAAGTGCATTTAAAAACCCATTACAACCCACGTTATGGTAAAGGTGGCGTGCAATTAAGTTATAGCTATCCAATGACAAAATATGTTCGCTTTTATGCGCAATATTACGGTGGCTATGGCGAGTCTTTAATTGATTATTCCAAAAACATCCAACGTATCGGTTTGGGCATTTCACTTAACAACGTTTTTTAAACCCTGTCTTTAACACTCGCGCCGAAAATTTTCTTTTCGGCGTTCCTTATTTCAATAGGCTCAAAGATTTCCGCCAAAAGCCATTTTCTCGGCGCGTTATATGCAAATGTTAATTTTTTTTTACAAAAATTATCGCACTTTTTTTCATTTCGTACTAGAATAGTGAAACTGGTAAGCAAAAAATTAACGTAATCTTTACAGTTTTTACAACTTTCACCTATTTTTTGCTTAGTTCTAATCAGTTCCTGATTCCATCGTTTATTTATCTTTCGATAAATTAAACATACTATTAACTTAAGAAAATAAGGAAAAGACTATGTCAGATATGTTAAAAAATGACGTAGATCCAGTCGAAACTAACGATTGGTTACTAGCCATCGACTCCGTTATTCGTGAAGAAGGCGTTGAACGTGCACAATATATTATTGATCAACTTATGCAACATGCTCGTTCTAATGCAGTCGCTATTCCTACAGGCGTAAACACTGATTACATCAATACAATTTCAGTATCAGAACAACCACAATATCCAGGTAATCTTGATCTTGAAAAACGCATTCGTGCTGCAATTCGCTGGAATGCTATGATGATGGTTTTACGCGCGTCTAAAAAAGATTTAGAACTTGGTGGTCACTTATCAAGCTACCAATCTGCTTCTACCATTTATGAAGTTGGTTTTAACCATTTCTTTAAAGCACGTAACGAAAAAAATGGCGGTGACTTAGTATTTTTCCAAGGCCACAGTGCGCCTGGTATGTATGCTCGCGCTTTTGTTGAAGGTCGTTTAACTGCAGAACAATTAGATAACTTCCGTCAAGAAGCTAACGGCAAAGGCCTTTCTTCTTACCCTCACCCTAAATTAATGCCTGATTTCTGGCAATTCTCTACTGTATCTATGGGTCTTGGTCCACTAGATGCCATCTATCAAGCTCGTTTCTTAAAATATTTACATAACCGTGGCTTAAAAGATACCGCAGACCAAACTGTTTACGCATTCTGTGGTGATGGTGAAATGGACGAAGTTGAATCACGCGGTGCATTAGCTTTCGCAGCTCGTGAACAATTAGACAACTTAGTTTTCGTTATCAACTGTAACTTACAACGTTTAGATGGCCCTGTTGCTGGTAACGTGAAAATCGTTCAAGAATTAGAAGCTAACTACACAGGTGCTGGTTGGAAAGTTATTAAAGTATTATGGAGTTCTGCTTGGGACGCATTATTAGCGAAAGACACCAGCGGTAAATTGATGCAATTAATGATGGAAGTGGTTGATGGTGACTACCAAACAATCAGTTCTAAAGATGGTGCTTATATGCGTGAACACTTCTTCGGTCGTTACCCAGAAACTGCCGCATTAGTTGCAGATATGACTGACGAACAACTTTCTACTTTAACTCGTGGTGGTCATGACCCAATTAAAATCTTCGCTGCATTCAACGCTGCGAAAAATGTGAAAGGCCAACCAACTGTATTATTGATGCATACTGTAAAAGGTTACGGTATGGGTTCTGCAGCGGAAGGTAAAAACATCGCTCACCAAGTGAAAAAAATGAAAATGGACGAAATTAAACACGTTCGTGATCAATTCAATATTCCATTTAGCGATGAAGAAATTGAAAACTTACCATATTTAACTTTCGCAGAAGATTCTGAAGAATATAAATATTTACACGCACGTCGTAACGAATTAAAAGGTTATGTACCTTCTCGTTCACCACGTTTCTCTCAAGATTTAGACATTCCTGCAGTAGAAGACTTCTCCGCTTTATTTGAAGCGCAAGCTCGTCCAATTTCTACAACTATGGCATTTGTTCGTACTTTAAACATCTTGTTGAAAAATCAAGGTTTAGGTAAACATATCGTGCCAATCGTTGCGGATGAAGCGCGTACTTTCGGTATGGAAGGTTTATTCCGTCAAGTTGGTATTTACAACCCACGCGGTCAAAACTACGTTCCTCAAGATCGTGAACAAGTTGCTTACTACCGTGAAGCGACTGACGGTCAAGTATTACAAGAAGGTATCAATGAACAAGGTGCAACAGCGTCTTGGATTGCAGCAGCAACTTCTTACGCTGTTAATGATATGCCAATGATTCCATTCTTTGTTTACTACTCTATGTTTGGTTTCCAACGTGTTGGTGACTTAATGTGGTTAGCGGGTGACCAAGATGCACGCGGTTTCATGATCGGTGGTACTTCAGGCCGTACAACCTTAAACGGTGAAGGCTTACAACACCAAGATGGTCAAAGCCATATCCAAGCTGGCGTTATCCCAAGCTGTATTTCTTACGATCCTGCCTTCGCATTCGAAGTACCTGTTATCGTTCAAGATGGTATTCGTCGTATGTATGGTCCAGCACAAGAAAATGTGTTCTATTATATGACCACCTTAAACGAAACTTACGAACAACCAGCAATGCCAGCAGGTGTTGAAGAAGGTATTCGTAAAGGTCTTTATAAATTTGAAACCGTTTCAGCTGAAGGCCAAGAAAAAGGTAAAGTTCAATTATTAGGTTCTGGTGCTATCTTACGTCACGTTCGCGAAGCGGCACAATTACTTGCGAAAGACTTCGGTATTTCTTCTGATGTTTACAGTGCTACTTCATTCAACGAATTAGCGCGTGAAGGTGCTGATGCAACTCGTTGGAATATGCTTCACCCAACAGAAACACCTCGTGTTCCTTACGTTGCTCAAGTAATGAATGATGCACCTGCAATCGCTGCAACTGACTATGTGAAACTATACTCAGACCAAATTCGTGCCTTTGTACCAACCCAAAACTACACTGTGTTAGGTACTGATGGTTTCGGTCGCTCTGATAGCCGTGAAAACTTACGCGAATTCTTCGAAGTAAACGCTCACCACGTTGTTATTGCTGCTTTAACCGCCTTAATGAAAGAAGGTAAAGTCGATGCGAAAGTTATTGCTGATGCAATTAAACAATACGGTATTGATGCAGATCGCATTAACCCACTTTACGCATAACTTGTAATTACTTAATAATTCTTTAATGTCAAGGTGGGTTTTGAGCCCACCTGTTTTAATAGAGGAAAAATAAAATGGCAAAACAAATTGATATCCCTGATATTGGTGGCGATGAAGTTACTGTAACGGAAGTTATGGTAAAAGTTGGCGATAAAATTGAAGCTGACCAATACATTATCAACGTAGAAGGCGACAAAGCTTCTATGGAAGTTCCAGCACCTGAAGCTGGTATCGTAAAAGAAATTTTAGTGAAAGTGGGCGATAAAGTAACAACTGGCACTCCAATGCTTATGTTAGATAGCGCAGATGCTTCCGCGCCTGCGGTGGAAGTTGCACCAGTTGCAGCAGCACCTGCTCAATCTGCTGTTATTGATATTTGCGTACCTGACATCGGTGGCGATGAAGTAACAACAACTGAAATTATGGTAAAAGTTGGCGATAAAGTTGAAGCAGATCAACCAATTATCGCAGTAGAAGGCGACAAAGCTTCTATGGAAGTTCCAGCACCTGAAGCGGGCGTCGTAAAAGAAATTTTAATCAATGTTGGCGATATGGTTGCAACAGGTAAACTCATCATGCGTTTTGAAGTAGCCGGTAGCGCACCAGCACAAAACGTTGCTCCAGCAGCACAAGCGCCAGCTCAAACAGCATCTGCAGTGAAAGATGTTTGTGTTCCAGACATTGGTGGTGATGAAGTTACTGCAACTGAAATTATGGTAAAAGTTGGTGATAAAGTTGAAGCTGAACAATCACTTATCACTGTTGAAGGCGATAAAGCTTCTATGGAAGTTCCAGCGCCATTTGCCGGTGTTGTAAAAGAAATTATCGTAAAAGAAGGCGATAAAGTTGCAACGGGTAAACTTATTATGCGTTTCGAAGTAGCAGGTAGCGCACCTGTGGCATCAACACCAGCTTCTGTTCCAGCTCAAGCAAGCGCTCCTGCGCAAGCTAGTGCGCCTGTTGCAAATAACGCAAACGTTGAATCTGCAAAATCTTTCGCACACGCAACACCTGTTGTTCGTCGTTTAGCTCGTGAATTTGGCGTAAACTTAGATAACGTTAAAGGTACAGGTCGTAAAGGTCGCATCTTAAAAGAAGACGTTCAAGCTTATGTTAAAGCGGCAATTCAAGCGGTTGAAAGCGGTAAAACTGCAGGTAACGGCAAAGCAGACGGTGCAGGTTTAGGTTTATTACCATGGCCAAAAGTTAACTTTGATAAATTTGGTGCAACAGAAGTTCAACCACTTTCTCGCATCAAAAAAATCTCTGGTGCAAACTTACACCGTAACTGGGTAATGATTCCTCACGTTACTCAATGGGAAAAAGCTGACATCACAAGCCTTGAAGCATTCCGTAAAGAACAAAATGCTTTCTTAGCAAAAACCAAACAAGATGTTAAAATCACTCCGCTTGTTTTCATTATGAAAGCAGCTGCAAAAGCGTTAGAACAATTCCCATTATTCAATAGCTCATTAAGCGAAGATGGCGAAAGCGTAATCCTTAAAAAATACGTTAATATCGGTGTGGCAGTAGATACACCTAACGGTTTAGTTGTACCTGTATTTAAAGACGTAAACAAAAAAGGTGTATTAGAACTTTCTCGTGAATTAATGGAAGTTTCTCAAAAAGCGCGTAAAGGTAAATTAACTGGTAGCGATATGCAAGGCGGATGTTTCACAATTTCTAGCCTTGGTGGTATCGGTGGTACTCACTTTACTCCAATCGTTAATGCTCCAGAAGTTGCAATTTTAGGTGTTTCTCGCTCTGAAATGGCACCAGTATGGAACGGTAAAGACTTTGAACCACGCTTAATGCTTCCATTATCATTATCTTATGACCACCGTGTTATTGATGGTGCTGATGGCGCTCGCTTCATCACATTCTTAAGTCAAGTGCTTGCTGACTTACGTCGTTTAGCTATGTAATTTAACGCAATTTTGCGTACTTAAGCAGGTGATATTTTTATCACCTGCTCTACCCTATAAAGCGCGGATATTCCGCAAATTTTTCGAGGTAAAAAATGAAAGAAATTAAAACACAAGTTGTTGTGCTAGGTGGTGGCCCTGCTGGTTATTCTGCAGCTTTCCGCTGTGCTGACTTAGGTTTAGAAACTGTTATCGTTGAACGCTTCTCTACATTAGGTGGTGTTTGCTTAAACGTAGGTTGTATTCCATCTAAAGCGTTATTACACGTAGCAAAAGTTATTGAAGAAGCAAAATCTTTAGCAAAACACGGTATCGTTTTTGGTGCGCCTGAAACAGATATTGATAAAATTCGTTTATGGAAAGATAAAGTAATCGGTCAATTAACAGGTGGCTTAGCTGGTATGTCTAAAGCCCGTAAAGTTAAAGTTATCAATGGTTACGGTACTTTTGATAGCGCAAACAGCCTTGTTGTAACAGGTACTGACGGCGAAACAAAAGTTACTTTTGACAACGCGATTATCGCAGCAGGTTCTCGCCCTGTTAAATTACCATTTATTCCACATGAAGACCCACGTGTTTGGGATTCTACTGATGCGTTACGCTTAAAAGAAGTGCCTGAAAAACTTCTTGTTATGGGTGGTGGTATTATCGGTTTAGAAATGGGTACGGTATATCACGCACTTGGTTCTAAAATTGACGTAGTAGAAATGTTTGACCAAGTTATCCCAGCTGCGGATAAAGACGTGGTACAACTTTACACTAAACAAATCAAAGAAAAATTTGATTTATTATTAGAAACTAAAGTGACTGCCGTTGAAGCAAAAGAAGACGGTATTTACGTTTCTATGGAAGGTAAAGCAGCGAACGAAACTCGCCGTTATGACGCCGTATTAGTGGCTATCGGTCGTGCGCCAAATGGTAAACTTATCGGTGCAGAAAATGCCGGTATTAACGTTGACGATCGTGGCTTTATCAACACCGATAAACAAATGCGTACAAACGTTCCACACATTTTCGCTATTGGTGATATTGTTGGCCAACCAATGTTAGCACACAAAGGTGTTCACGAAGGTCACGTTGCAGCAGAAGTTATTTCTGGCTTAAAACATTACTTTGAACCAAAACTTATCCCATCAATCGCTTACACAGAACCTGAAGTAGCATGGGCAGGTAAAACTGAAAAAGAATGTAAAGCTGAAGGCATCAACTACGAAGTAGCGAAATTCCCTTGGGCAGCGTCTGGTCGTGCTATCGCTTCTGACTGTGCTGAAGGTATGACAAAACTTATCTTTGATAAAGACACTAACCGCATTATCGGTGGTGCTATCGTAGGTACAAACGGCGGTGAATTATTAGGCGAAATCGGCCTTGCAATCGAAATGGGTTGTGATGCTGAAGATTTAGCGTTAACCGTTCACGCTCACCCGACTCTTTACGAATCAATTGGTTTAGCGGCAGAAGTTTTTGAAGGTTCTGTTACTGACTTACCAAATGCTAAAGCGAAAAAGAAAAAATAATCGCTAAAAGTTAATTTAAAAGCCTTTCTTTTGAAAGGCTTTTTCTTTTCCCTTTTTTATTTTTCGGCTTTTTTTTTGCAAATAAAAAAGCTCAGTTTGAGCTGAGCTTTTCTTTTATATGCTTTTCAAAATAACCTCTCGCACCGAAAAAAGGAAGAAAAAATTCGGCGCGAGTGAGCTTATTTCATTATTCAACGGAACGTAATAATTCGTTAATGCCTACTTTGCCTAAAGTTTTTGCATCTACTTTTTTCACGATAACTGCGCAATATAAGCTGTATTTTCCATCTTTTGACGGTAAAGAACCTGAAACCACCACAGAGCCTGCAGGTACTCGGCCGTAATGAATTTCGCCAGTTTCGCGATCATAAATTTTGGTTGATTGACCAATAAATACGCCCATAGAAATCACGCAACCGTCTTCTACAATAACGCCTTCCACCACTTCAGAGCGTGCGCCGATAAAACAGTTGTCGCCGATAATTGTAGGGTTTGCTTGTAAAGGTTCAAGTACGCCACCGATACCTACACCGCCAGAAAGATGTACGTTTTTACCAATTTGTGCGCAAGAACCCACTGTTGCCCAAGTGTCCACCATAGTACCTTCACCAACGTAAGCACCGATGTTCACATAAGATGGCATTAAAACGGCATCTTTCGCAATGTAAGCGCCTTTACGCACAGTCGCATTTGGCACAACGCGGAAGCCTTCTTCTTCAAAACGCGCTTGATCGTACTGAGCAAATTTTAATGGCACTTTATCGAAAAAGTTGGTTTCTGCCCCATTAATTAATTGGTTTTTGTTAATGCGGAAAGAAAGTAATACCGCTTTTTTCAACCATTGGTGTGTCACCCATTCCCCATCAATTTTTTCAGCAACGCGTAATTTACCGCAATCTAAGGCTTCAATTACGGCTTCAACCGCTTCTTTAGTTTGAGCATCTACCGTTGCAGGCGTAATTTCAGTACGACGTTCAAAGGCGGATTCAATAATTTGTTGTAATTCAGTCATCTTTTTTTCCTTCTCATTAAATTTAAATTCTTTACTTTAAAAAAACGCAACGTTATTGTTGCGTTTTATCTTGAGCTATTATGCCCCGTAAACAGGGAATTTTTTACATAAATCAATAACTTTCCCTTTTGTTTCAGCAATGACCGCCTCTTCTTTTTCAGTATCTACGGCATCTAAAACATCACAAATCCAATGGGCTAACATTTCCACTTCCGCTTCTTTAAAGCCACGGCGCGTTACAGCTGGCGTGCCTAAACGAATACCCGAAGTGACAAATGGGCTTTGCGGGTCATTAGGTACAGAGTTTTTATTTACCGTAATGTTGGCTAAGCCTAAAGCGGCATCCGCAGATTTACCCGTAATGCCACGGCGCACGAAATCCACTAAGAATAAATGGTTTTCTGTACCGTTAGACACAATATCATAGTCTCGGTTTTTAAAAACATTCACCATCGCTTTCGCATTTTTCACAACTTGATGTTGATAGGCTTTAAATTCCGGCGTTAATGCTTCTTTAAAACAAACCGCTTTCGCTGCGATAACATGCATTAAAGGGCCACCTTGGTTTGCTGGGAACACCGCACTATTTAATTTTTTAAATAAGGCTTCGTCGCCTTTCGCTAAAATTAAACCACCGCGCGGGCCGGCTAACGTTTTGTGGGTTGTTGTGGTCACCACATGGGCAAAAGGCACAGGGTTTGGATAAATTCCCGCTGCCACAAGACCGGCTACATGCGCCATATCCACAAATAAATACGCGCCAACTTCATCGGCGATTTCACGCATTTTTGCCCAATCCACAATTTGTGAATAAGCAGAAAAACCCGCCACAATCACTTTTGGTTGATGTTCAAGGGCTAACTGACGCACATTTTCGTAATCAATTACGCCATCTGCATTGATGCCATATTGAACAGAATGATAAATTTTGCCCGAGAAGTTCACTTTTGAACCATGGGTTAAATGACCACCGTGATCTAAACTCATACCCAAAATGGTATCGCCAGGGGAAACTAAGGCCGTATAAACCGCAGTATTGGCTTGTGAACCGGAATGCGGTTGCACGTTCGCGTAATCTGCACCAAATAATTCTTTTGCACGTTCAATGGCTAAAGTTTCCACAATGTCCACAAACTCACAGCCACCGTAATAACGTTTGCCTGGATAGCCTTCGGCATATTTATTCGTTAATTTTGAACCTTGCGCTTCCATCACTAAAGGGCTGGTATAATTTTCAGAAGCAATAAGCTCAATATGTTCTTCTTGTCGTTTGGCTTCCGCTTCCATTGCCTGCCATAAATCTGGGTCAAATTCCGCTAAGGTGATATCTGAATTAAAAATACTTTGCATAAACTTCTCCTTTTATTGATTGAGAAAAAAACGTTCGTCATTCTACCCGAAATTGCGCCTATTCAAAAGGCATTATTTTTTATTCCCTTACAATGGTTTAATAAAAATCCACTCTGCCCTTTTTTCCTGCTTTAAGGAAAATTTTCGGTGCGAATGCCCTTAAAAATGAAAATGAAAGAATTAAAAAATATAACGCATCACAGCAATTACGCCGAAAGCATAAAATCCTGCCAGCACATCATCAATCATAATGCCAAAGCCTGTTTGCAGTTTTTGGTCAAAATATTTAATCGGCGCAGGTTTTAAAATATCGAAAAAACGAAATAAACAAAAAGCCAACAAAAGCCAAGACCAACTCAAAGCAGGTAAAGCTAAAAGCGTAATAAAAATGCCCACAAATTCGTCCCACACAATCGCGCCATGATCATGCACTTGCATATCTTCTGCGGTTTTATGGCACAAATAACAGCCTAAAGAAAAACTCGCCAAAATAAATAAAAAGAAAAATTGTGCGCCCATCCAATGTAACAAAGGTGCGCCAAGAATAATCGCAAGGGCGCTTCCCCAAGTTCCTGGTGCTTTGGGCATAAGCCCCGAGCCAAAGCCCAGCGCGAGTAAATGCGTTGGGTTGCTTAAACGTACGCGACTTAATGGATTTTGTTGTTCGCTCATTTTTATTCCTTATTGTTTTCGCCTTAAGGCTAATTGCTTAATTTCGCACAAAAAAATGGGCGAACATCAATAAATGCTCGCTTGTCTTTTTTATGTCTTTTTTTCGGTGCGTATTCTACTGATTTTTTAAAATTAGTCCAATCAAGCCTATTTTTATCCGCCTGAGCATTTTATAATGAGCGCGCCTTTATTCATTTCACAAGGAAAAATTATGCAAAAACGTAAAATTATTTTAGATTGCGACCCTGGCCACGATGATGCGATTAACATTTTATTAGCTTTAGCGAGCGATAAACTGGACGTTCTTGGCATTACCACCGTTTTTGGCAATGTTGATTTAGCGAAAACGACCCATAACGCTAACGTGGTTTGCTCTTTAATTCAGCGCGATGTCAAACTTTTTCAAGGTGCGAGCGAACCTTTGGTTAATCCTCGCATTAGTGCTGAAAGCGTACATGGTGCGAGCGGTCTGGAAGGGCCTCATTTACCAGAACCTCACCTCACCGTGCAAGACAAACACGCCGCGCTGTTTATTATTGAAAGCGTAAAAAAATATCCGCATCAAGTGACTTTAGTGCCGACAGGAAGTTTAACGAACATTGCTTTAGCGATTAAAATGGCGCCTGAAATTGTGCCTTTAATTCAAGAAATTGTCCTTATGGGCGGAAGCACGGATAACGGCAACTGGACGCCTGCTGCGGAATTTAATATTTTGGCCGACCCACACGCCGCGCACATTGTTTTTAGTTGCCAAGCGCCTGTGACTATGTTCGGCTTAAATGTTACTCATCAAGCCATCGCCAACCCAAAAGTTATTCAACTTTTCCACGACTTACACACCAAAACTGGGGATTTTGTGGCGGAATTATTAGTTTTCTTCAAAAAACACCACGAAGAACGCTACGGTTGGGACGGCGGTGCTTTACACGACCCTATGACAGTGGCTTATTTATTAAAACCTGAGTTATTTGAATTTAAAAATATGTATGTGGGCGTTGATACCACTCAAACTGAAAATATGGGGCGCACCAACTGCGATGTTTGGGGCGTGATGGAAAATGAAAATGTGAAGAAAACCAAAGTCGCAATGAAAGTAGACGCTTGGGGCTTCTTCCAACTTATCGCCGAACATATCAAAGTTTACCCATAAAAAATTCAATAAAAAAAGCCATTTTATAATGGCTTTTTTTTCTTACTTTTCTAATATCTGTACTAATATCTGTCAGAAATTGTTCTTATTTCCGTAGCAAAATTATCGCTATTATAATCCGACGCTTGAATATATAAATGCTCTGACGCACGCGTCATACCCACATAAGCTAATTTTCTGTCGTTAATTTTATCTAAATGAGCAAGAATACAAATTTTACTTTCAAGTCCTTTTGCAGAATGATAAGTGGTAATCATCATCACATTTTCTTCAATATCTTTACCAAATTTAGCGATATTTTTTATACTTGGCTTAAAAGAATTCATCAAATTTAAACCCGTTATTTTATCTGGCACAAGAATTAAAATATCCTTCGGTAAATAACCATGTTCAAGTAAGTTTTCTACTGCGCTATGAATTTCTCGGTTATCTTCATTTAAGAAAATAATATTCTCGCCATATTCTTTTGTTTGAATATCTTGCGCGCCCTCGTAAAAATATTGGATTTCTTTAGATAAAGCACTATCATTTTCTAAAAACGCTAAGGCAACATGAATATGTTTGCGCCCTGTTCTATATGAAGTTTTTAATAATTTAGAACGCCCTTGAATATTGATACCTAAACTTTTCCAACTTACGTCTTTTCGATTATAAATCGATTGTAATCTATCGCCCGCTAAGAAAAGATTTTCTTTTTCGTTATACTTTTTAAGTACGGCTAAACCTAGCTTAAACCAACTTTCATCAAAGTCTTGGTATTCGTCAATAAATAAAGCGTCATACATTGGTGAACGTTGTGTTTTATTTAAAGTTTCTAATGCAATATTAGCCAAACCAAAGTTCCAATAATCCTCATCTTTTTTTACTGATACTAAATTTTTATAACCTACAACATCCGTTGAAAACTTATGAAAGTTTTGAATAGTAATATTCGCTAAATTTTCTGCGCCAATATCTTCTTTTAATAAATTTAATCTGTTTTTTAATTTTGCTGTTAAAGATTTATTATAAGTTAAAATAAGAATATTCCATTCTGGGTGTTCTTTTGCTAAAAATAACGCTCTCGACATTAAAATAACGGTTTTTCCACTACCTGGGATACCCGTTAACATATAATGACCTTCTGCAATTCTTTTCGCAAAACGTTCTTGTTCTAAGTCTAAAACTTTAACTTTTTCTTCAATATAATGGTTTTTGCTTGGGCAAGTATCATGATCTAAAATTTTAATTTCAGGGAATAAGATACCTCGTACCTTATTCATTTCTCTTTCTGAAATATAACTATATTTATTATTAAATAAGTCTGAAATGGTTAATTTTCTTAACTCGTCTTTTCCTAATAATTCCGCAGGATATGTAGCGAAGAAAGATTGATAGTCTTTTTCAATTTCTTCTTTGGTTAAATTCACCATACAGGCTTTGGCAACCATATTGATCGCCAACTTCCCTTCTGAATTGGTAAAAAGTTTATATTTATGAAGTAAACCCTTTAATAAATTAAAATAGTTGGTTAATTGGTTGGTGGGATTTTGGCGTTTTTCACCATTAGAAATCGTTACATCTAAAGGATCGACTTTTGAAATAAACTCTGTCCCCCAGTCTTTGACTTCTAAAATTGCAATGCCTCTTTTTCGGTCAATTAAAATAAAGTCCGCAACTTTTCTTTCTAATTTAGGTTGAATATATAATATTGCATCGCTTTCATCTTCGGCATATAAAGCAACTAACTTTCTTTTTAAATAATCTTCTCCTGTATTTTGTTTCGCATAGCCAGAAGATATTAGTTCTAGTCCCATATTTTTCCTTACTTTATGAGTAATTTTATTAACGGTTAATATTTTAAATTTATTTATAATTCCATTATGGTTTAAATTATAAAGTTTTCTAAAAAAGATGATCAATTAAAGGATAAAAGTTTATCCCGGTAATATTCATATTGTTTTTGTCTTGCTTCAATT
>JAHHQY010000029.1 GCA_020026115.1 Actinobacillus sp.
ACTTTATTTAATATTTATCATCTAAATCCGACTTCTCTCCGAGAGGAATTGTAACTTTTGCGTTTGTTGCAATTCCTTTCATTCTTATTACCTTGTTTAATTTTTTATTGCAATCTTCCTAATATTAGGTATTATCTTCCTTTATTTTTTATATATTAGGAATTCTTATGCCTTTATTAGAACAACTTCAATCCATTAATATCACCGATGTGATGAACACTTGGGTTTTACCCTACTCCTTAAAAATTATCTTTGCCCTGGTTATTTATTACTTAGGACGCAAAGTCATTCGCTTACTTGGCCATTTAATCCGTAAAGGAATGGATAAATCAGGTAGCGATCCTATGCTTTCCAGCTTTATTATGTCGATTTTCGACTTTGTCGGCGCACTTATCGTTATCGTTGTCGCTTTATCCCAACTGGGCGTTGATACCTCTTCCTTTGTGGCTTTAATTGGTGCTGCAGGCTTAGCGGTCGGCTTATCTTTAAAAAATTCCCTACAAAACTTCGCCGCAGGGATTATGATTTTAATTTTCAAACCTTTCCAAAAAGGACATTTTATTGAAGGCGCTGGCGTATCAGGTACGGTTTTAGATATCGGTCTTATTATGCTGAAATTAAAAACAGGCGATAACAAAATTATTATTGTGCCAAACTCAAAAATGTTTAGTGGAAATATCATTAACTATTCAATGACTGGCCAACGCCGTATCGATTTAACCATTGATATTTCTTACAGCACCAACATCAAACAAGCGAAAGACGTGATTTTAAGCGTTTTAAATGCAGAAGAACGTTTATTAAAAGACCCTGCTGTGGCAGTGGGTGTGAGCAATTTAGCGGACAGTAGCGTTCAGCTTTATGTGCGTGCTTGGGTGAATACCGGCGATTTCTTCGCAACAAAAACAGATTTACTAGAAAAAATCAAAGTGACTTTTGATGAACAAGGTATCGATATGCCATTTAATACAATGGATGTGAATATTGTTTCTGAAAAATAATGAAAAAAAGTGATGGAAGGTTTTGCCTTTCACCACTTTTCAAATTTAACTCGCGCCGAATTTTTGCCAACAATTTTTCGGTGCGTTTTTTATGCTTGCGTTTTAAGCTTGACGTTGGCGCACAATTTCAAATAAGCACACGCCTGTGGCCACAGACACATTGAGTGAAGACACACTGCCTGCCATTGGAATACTGATCAATTCATCGCAAGTTTCTCGCGTTAAACGACGCATACCATCGCCTTCTGCGCCCATAACTAAAGCTGTTGCGCCTTTTAAGTTGCTTTCATACAAGCCACTTGTTGCTTCCCCTGCGGTACCAACCACCCAAATATTATGTTTTTGCTGTAAATCGCGTAAGGTGCGCGCTAAATTCGTCACGCGAATAAGAGGCATCGTTTCTGCCGCACCACAGGCCACTTTACGCGCTACCGAGGTTAATTGAGCAGAATTATCTTTCGGCACAATCACCGCCGTAACGCCTGCTGCATCGGCAGTACGCAAACATGCCCCTAAATTATGCGGATCGGTAATGCCATCTAACACTAATAATAACGGGTTTTGCACGTTCAGCAGTAGATTATCTAAATCATGTTCGTTTAAAGGTTTGCTTGGCTGAATTTTCGCAATTAACCCTTGATGATTTTCCCCTTGCGCTTTTTTATCTAACGCATCGCGATTAAAAAATTGCACAGAAATGCCTAATTGATGTAATTCTTGAATAACAGGCGTTAAACGTTTGTCTTCGCGCCCTTTTAACACATACACTTCAATTAAACGCTCTGGTGCGTTCGCTAAAAATGCTTTTACTGCATGAATGCCATAAATTTGTTCTGCCATAATGTTTCTCTTCTTTTAATGAATAAAAATGAAATCTCGTTTTTGTTGAAGGAATAAAAAAGGGCCAATGCCCTTTTTATTTATGCTTTTACTTTGCTCTTTTTGCTACGTTTTTTCTTTTTACGTGCTTTTTTCTTTTCTGCTAAGGTTGGCGTTTTTCCTTTTTTTAGAGCCTTTTGTAAAGTTTCTTTACTCGCTAACTCTTTAAAACGTTTCTTCGCCGTTTTACCTTTGCCACGCGCCGGACGAGAGGTGTTATCCACCAATTCAAAATCAATTTGACGCGCATCTAAGTTAACCCCAACAACGCGTACTTTGACTTTATCGCCTAAACGATAAATTTGCCCTGAATTTTCACCAATTAAACGCTGTCCTTGCGCATCAAAATGATAATATTCATTGCTTAAGCTGGAAATATGCACCAACCCATCAATAAACAATTCATCTAAGCGCACAAATAAACCAAAACCTGTTACGGTAGAAACCGTCCCCATAAATTCTTCGCCAATATGATCTTGCATAAATTCGCATTTCAGCCAATCTGCCACATCACGTGTTGCGTCATCTGCGCGTCGTTCTGTCATTGAGCAATGTTCCCCAAGGGTATCCATTTCACTCATATTGTAATGATAACCGCCTGTATCTGTGGTTTTGCGTTTGTTTCCATGCCCTTTTTCAAGCAAATATTTAATACCACGATGCAAACTTAAATCAGGATAACGACGAATTGGTGAGGTAAAGTGCGCATATTCTTGTAACGCTAAACCAAAGTGGCCTAAATTTTCTGGCGAATAAACCGCTTGGCTTAAAGAACGTAATAACATTGTTTGAATAAGTTCAAAATCTGGGCGTTCTTTTACTTTCGTTAATAATTCTGCGTAATCTTCTGTGCTTGGTTCTTCACCGCCTTTTAACTCTAACCCAACTTCCGCTAAAAACTCACGAAATGCTTTTACTTTTTCTTCGCTTGGTTTAGCGTGAATACGATATAAAGCCGGCTCTTTATGAGTTTCAACAAAATTAGCCGCACAAATATTTGCCGCAATCATACATTCTTCAATGATTTTGTGTGCATCATTACGAACGGCAGGCTCAATGCGTTCAATACGCCCCATTGCATTAAAAATAAATTTACTTTCAATGGTTTCAAAATCAATGGTACCACGACGTTCACGCGCATTTTGTAAGGCTAAAAAGAGATTATGCAATTCCACAATATGCGGGAAAAGTGTTGCATAACGTTCTTTTAATTCTTCATCGCCTTCTAACATTTTCGCTACTTTGTTATATGTTAAGCGCGCATGGGAATTCATCACCGCTTCATAAAAACGATAATCTTCAATTTTGCCTTTTTGGTTGATGAACATTTCGCACACCATACACAGGCGATCCACTTGAGGATTAAGAGAACATAAGCCATTGGATAAGACTTCTGGCAACATTGGCACGACACGATTAGGGAAATAAACAGAATTACCGCGGTTATGTGCTTCCTTATCTAAAGAAGAAAATGGACGTACGTAATAACTCACATCGGCAATCGCAACCCATAAACGCCAGCCGTTATTTTCGCGCTTACAACAAACCGCATCATCAAAGTCGCGAGCATCTGCGCCATCAATGGTTACAAGGGGTAAATCGCATAAATTCACGCGATTTTTTTTCGCCTCTTCTGGCACTTCTTCGCCAAATTTTTGGCTTTGTTTTAGCACAGCTTGTGGAAAGGTATGTGGAATTTCATAACGACGAATGGCAATTTCTGTTTCCATACCTTTTGCCATATTGTCGCCTAAAATTTCAATAATTTCCCCTACGGGTTGGGAAAAGCTCGCTTTGCGTGGTTTTAAATTCACCACAACCACTTGCCCCATACGCGCGCCTTGACGATCTTCATTTGGAATTAAAATGTCACGTTGCATTCGGCTATCATCTGGCACAACGTAACCTAATTTATTTTCAAGGAAAAAACGCCCTACAATCGGTTTTTTACAGTCTTCCAAAACACGCACAATACGCACTTCTTTACGTCCGCGACGATCCACGCCATTAGGCTGAGCTAACACAAAATCGCCATGCATAACACTGCGCATTTGATGGTTTGGAATGAATAAATCTTTTTCTTCCCCTTCAACTTGTAAAAAACCGTAACCATCACGATGGCCAATAACAGTACCTTTAATTAAATCTAATTTTTCTGGCAACGCATAACGTTTACCTTTGGTGAAAATAAGTTGACCGTCATTTTCCATAGCGCGTAAACGTCGACGCATACCTTCTTGGCGTTCTGCATCACGAATATCAAACATATGCAAAATTTCGGTGCGAGACATAGGGGCGTTATAGTCACGAATAATATTTAAAATACATTCACGGCTTGGGACGGGATTTTCATATTTTTGTTGTTCTTCTTGATAGTTAGGGTCAATTAAAGCAGGGGATTTTTTCATTTTTTCCACCACTTTATGTTTCATTTGTTTTTTATTTGTCATAAATATGTCCTTGTGATTTGTTATTGTAATGTTGATAAATGCGGAAGAAGTTTTGAAATGAACTGTTGTAATATAAGAATTTATCAGAAAAAAAACAACCCTTTCACACTTTCGTGAAAGGGTTTTATAAGAAAATCGTTTCAGCTTAAATGCGGTATTGCCCTACGCCAAACTCATCTTCTTTACGCGTACGTTCGATAACATCTTGTGGCGATTGCGCAATGCGTAAGCCCATTTCATCTTCAGTACGCACGACATCACCACGCAATGAATTACTGTAAACATCGGTGATTTTAACATCCACGAATTTACCAATCATATCTGGTGTGCCGGCAAAGTTAACAATACGGTTGTTTTCTGTACGACCGGTTAATTCCATAATGTCTTTTTTAGACGGCCCTTCCACCAACACGCGTTGTTCTGTTCCTAACATCGCACGACTAAATTGCAACGCTTGATGGTTAATGCGTTGTTGTAAAATCTGTAAGCGTTGTTTTTTGGTTTCTTCCGTCACATCATCTGGCATATCTGAGGCTGGCGTTCCAGGGCGCGCAGAATAAATAAAGCTATAACTCATATCAAAATTTACTTGCGCAATTAAATTCATCGTGTCTTCAAAATCTTGATCTGTTTCACCAGGGAAGCCTACGATGAAATCAGAGCTAATTTGAATACCCGGACGCGCTTTGTGTAATTTACGAATAATCGATTTATATTCAAGTGCCGTATGGGAACGTTTCATCATATTTAAAATACGATCTGAGCCTGATTGCACAGGTAAATGTAAGAAACTCACTAATTCTGGCGTATCGCGGTAAACGTCTACAATATCATCTGTAAATTCAATTGGATGGCTTGTAGTAAAACGTAAGCGATCGATACCATCAATGCTTGCCACTAAACGTAATAATTCCGCAAAAGTACAGATGCCATCATCAAAGGTTGCGCCACGATAAGCGTTAACATTTTGACCTAATAAATTCACTTCTCGTACGCCTTGCGCCGCTAATTGTGCAACTTCAAATAAAACATCGTCTACGGGGCGAGAAACTTCTTCACCGCGAGTATAAGGTACAACGCAGTAAGTACAGTATTTATTACAACCTTCCATAATGGAAACATAAGCTGTTGGGCCTTCTGCGCGAGGTTCTGGTAAGCAGTCAAATTTCTCAATTTCAGGGAAACTGACGTCCACTACCGCTTTTTTACCTGCGCGAATTTGATTTATCATTTCTGGCAAACGGTGTAAGGTTTGTGGCCCAAAAATAATATCCACATAAGGCGCTCGGCTACGAATATGCTCCCCTTCTTGCGAAGCCACACAACCGCCTACACCAATCACTAATTTAGGATTTTGTTTTTTTAAATCTTTCCAACGACCTAACTGGTGAAACACTTTTTCTTGTGCTTTTTCGCGAATAGAACAGGTATTTAAAAGTAATACATCCGCTTCTTCTGGATTTTCGGTAAGTTCTAAACCGTGTGTCGTTAAAAGGAGATCCGCCATTTTTGAACTGTCGTATTCGTTCATTTGGCAACCCCAAGTTTTAATATGAAGTTTTTCTGTCATGGTTGGTTTATTCATAAAGTAAGTAAAAAAGTAAGCGCATTATTCTAGCGACTTCTGCGTCTTATAGCTAGTTTTTTCTGCCCAAATAAAACTTCGCGCCGAAAATTCAACTTTTCGGCGCGAAGTGATCCTTTAAGTTAAGCGTTTTTAGTGGTTTTCTTCTTCACTCAGTGCGCTTAAATCAATCGGTTTTACATGCCAAATTTCTTTAGCATATTCTTCAATCGTACGGTCTGAGGAGAAGAAGCTCATATTAACAATATTTTGTAATACGCTTTCAACCCAGGCTTCTTGATTGCGATATTTTTCTTCTACTTGTTTTTGCATTTCCACATAACTACGATAATCTTCAAATGCTTGATAATAATCGTGGAAAAGCAGACCATTTAAAAGATCTTGATAACGGTGTGCATCGCGTGGCGAGAAACGACCTGACGTAATTTGGTCTACCGCTTGACGAAGTTGTTTATCATTTTGATAAATTTCAAATGGTGTATAACCGTTACGACGTAACTCTTCCACTTGTTCTACGGTATTACCGAAAATGAAGATATTTTCTTTGCCCACATTTTCTAAAATTTCTACATTCGCCCCGTCTAAGGTTCCTAGCGTTAAAGCCCCATTTAAAGCAAACTTCATATTACTTGTACCTGAAGCTTCCGTACCTGCTAGAGAAATTTGTTCAGAAATATCCGCAGCAGGAATAATCACTTGAGCATTGCTTACGCGGTAATTTGGAATGAAGACCACTTTTAAACGACCATTTAAACGCGCGTCATTATTAATCACATTCGCTACATCATTAATTAAATTGATGGTTTGTTTCGCTGCATAATAAGCACTTGCCGCTTTACCCGCTAAAATAAATACACGTGGCACCCAGTCTTTTTCAGGATTGGCCAACATTTCGTTGTAATGGGTAATAATGTGTAAAACATTTAAAATTTGGCGTTTGTATTCGTGAATACGTTTTACTTGTACGTCAAATAAAGCATTCGGATCTAAATCAATTCCTAATTCTTTTTTCACATAAGCACATAAGCGTAATTTATTTTTGAATTTAATTTCAGGAATGGCTTTTCGTACTTCAGGTTCATGAATATAAGCTTTAAATTTCTCTAATTGGCTTAAATCTTTACGCCATGTTGTTCCAATATATTTATCAAATAATGCCGATAAATCTGGGTTTGCCACCGCTAACCAACGGCGTGGTGTAATACCATTTGTTACGTTAGTGAAACGTTCAGGGTAAATGCGATAGAAGTCTGCAAATGTTGAGGTTTTCATTAAGTCTGAATGAATTGCCGCAACGCCATTCACTTTATGTGAACCGACTACGGATAACCAGCCCATACGCACTTTACGCACATAGCCTTCTTCAATGAGTGAAACGCGACGAATAAAATCGTTATCTGCGCTCACATAGCAACGAACATGATTTAAGAAATGTTCATTGATTTCTAAAATTAATTGTAAATGACGCGGTAAAATTTTCGCCATCATATCCACTGGCCAAGTTTCAAGGGCTTCAGACATCAATGTATGGCAAGTGTATGAGAAAATTTTACTGCTCATTTCCCAAGCTTTTTTCCATTCATAACCTTCAAGATCAACTAAAATACGCATCATTTCAGGAATCGCTAAAGCTGGGTGAGTATCGTTTAAGTGAATAGCAATTTTTTCTGCTAAATTGTCTACTGTGCCGTAAACACGTTTATGGTGACGAATAATATCTTGTAATGAAGCGGATACAAGGAAATATTCTTGACGTAAGCGTAATTCGCGCCCTGCGGTTGTTGAATCGTCAGGATATAACACGCGTGATACGTTTTCGATTTCGGCGCGTTTTTCAATGGCGTGATAATAATCGCCTCGGTTAAAGTCTGAAAGGCTAAATTTACCGTCCGCATGAGCTGACCATAAACGTAATGTTGCCGCAGAAACCGTGTCATAACCTGGAATAATTTGGTCATAAGCAAGCGCGGTTAATTCATCATCAGGTTTCCAAATACATTTATTATCTTGGAAAGAAATATGGCCACCAAAATAAATATGATAGCGTTTAGACGGACGCATTAATTCCCATGGCACGCCTTTTTCAATCCAAGCATCGGGGGTTTCCACTTGATGGCCATCTTCAATGAGTTGGCGGAACATACCGTATTCATAACGAATACCATAACCTGTTCCTGGAATGCCTAAAGTTGCAATAGAATCCATAAAGCACGCAGCTAAACGGCCTAAACCACCATTACCTAAACCTGGGTCTAATTCTTTAATAATAATGTCATCTAAACTCACGCCTAATTCTGCTAAGGCTTCTTTCATATCCACGTACACACCTTCTGCAATTAGCGCATTGGACAAGGTGCGTCCCATTAAATATTCCATAGAAAGATAATAAACATGGCGATCTTGTTCATCGCGTGTTTTGCGAGCGGTGCGAATCCAATCTTTTGTTACTAAATCGCGCGTTGCTAATAAACTTGCATTTAACCAGTCACGTTTACTTGCTTCATCAGGTGAACGACCAATTGAATAAATTAATTTATATAATACGGCTTCCTTGATGGAATCTTTAGTATGCTTAGGATCTGAATTTAAGCGAGGAAACTGTAATGAATTTGACATAAATCACTCCTGTCAATAAATAAGTAAAGTTTCGTTTATTGTAAAAAAAGAAAACGGGCGAATTCTACGCAGAATATTGTGCCTTTTCAATCATCATCAGTATTTTTACATTTAATTTAAATTAAAAATAAAAAAAACGGTGTTTTATTACAAACACCGCTCTTTTTTTATTTGTTTACCATAATGCGACTAATGCGCCCTTCTGCAATTTCTTCATCACGAATGGTCATAACTTCACAGCCGTCTTTTGTGACCACCAACTGATGTTCATATTGTGCGCTATGACTACGGTCTTTGGTTTTTACAGTCCAACCATCTCCCATTAAACGGGTTTCTTTTTTGCCTGCATTAATCATAGGCTCGATGGTAAACACCATACCTTCTTTTAAGACAACGCCTTCATCATCGCCATAATAATGAAGAACTTGTGGCGCACAGTGAAATTCTGTCCCGATACCATGACCGCAATATTCGCGTACCACTGAAAAACCTTGTGCTTCGGTATATTTTTGAATCGCTTTCCCTACTTCGCGTAAACGAATGCCTGGTTTTACTGTGCGTAAACCAACGTAAAGTGCTTCTTGCGCAGATTCTACTAATTTTTGGCTACGGATATTGGTTTCACCCACAACGTACATTTTAGAGTTATCCCCATAGTAACCATCTTTAATCACCGTAACATCAATATTAACGATATCGCCTTTTTTTAACACTTTACTGTCACATGGAATACCGTGGCACACAACCTCGTTAATAGAAATGCAAACTGATTTAGGAAAACCATGATAATTTAACGGCGCTGGAATTGTTTTTTGTACATTTAACATATAGTTATGACAAATATCATTTAATTCGCCTGTGCTGACGCCTTCTTTAACATAAGGTTCAATCATCACCAAAACATCGGACGCTAATTTACAAGCAATGCGTAATTTTTTAATTTCATCTTCTGTTCTTAACGGAATATTGTTCATAAAAATCTATCTCTCTTTAATTTGAAAAAAGTTGAAGCATTATAGCACTTTTCAGGGCTTTTTTGCGCCTTATAAAAAAATTCTTTGCCTAACCTTGAATGACTAGAAGGCTTGTAAGATAATAGCCCACTATTTTTATTATGATACTTAGGAACTTTTATGGCAGATTTCGCTATCCCTTTAACTTTCACCGATGCTGCGGCAAACAAAGTTTTTGCACTAATTTCGGAAGAAGAAAATCCAAACTTAAAATTACGCATTTATATTACAGGCGGTGGTTGTAGCGGTTTTCAATACGGTTTTACGTTTGACGAAAAAGTTAACGACGATGATTTAGTCATTGCCCACGAAAAAACTGGCGTTCAACTTGTTGTAGACCCGATGAGTTTACAGTACCTCATTGGTGCCAGCGTTGATTATACAGAAGGCTTACAAGGCTCGCGCTTTGTTGTCACAAACCCAAATGCCTCAAGTACTTGCGGTTGTGGTTCTTCTTTTAGCGTTTAATTATGGATTTTCAATTTAATAATTTATACGGCAAAGTTTTCACTCAATGTTCAATGGATTACGAAGCCTTTGCCCAATGGTTTAATGTGGAAGTGCCACTCAATAAGGCCTTATTAACACAAGTTCCTAAGGCCATCTCGCGCTTAAATCAGCAAGAACTTCAAGAAATACGCTTTATTGGTCGTGAATATAGCCTTTTTCTTAGCACCGACGATGCCGTGGTTAAAGCGAATTTTTTAGGCGATTTAAACGCTGAAGCGGAATTTTTAGAAGACGATTTCCATCTCTATACCGATGAAAGTATGAGTACTTGTGGCTTAGATGATTTCGCCCATCTTTTAAATGCCTATTTAACCTTTATCAACGAGAAATAATCATGTCCCCTACGCCGAAAAAGCGTCGTAAAAAAAAGGCGCAAAAAAAATCTTTCGCGCCGAATTTTGGCGCTTTTTTTTCTAGCTTTAAAGAAAATCCCGCGCGCTTTTCTTTCTGTGCCAAAGTCAGTTTTACCTTACTTTGCTTAGGCGCTTTTTATGGCATTTATTTAGATGGCAAAATTCGTCATAAAATGGACGGTCAAATTTGGCAACTTCCCGCCGAAGTTTATGCGCGTATTCCAGAAATTTCCCTTAATTCTCAACCTTCTCGCACCGAAATTTTAGCTTTGCTGGCACAAAATGGTTACCGCCAAACCACGATGTTAGCCAACCCTGCTGATTATAAAATTCAAGGTAATGAAATTTTATTATTGCGTCGCGCTTTCCCTTTTCCCGGTCAACCGCAAGGGCAACATCTTTTCCGCTTATTTTTTAACAATAATCAAATATCTCAAATTGACGATTTAACGCAAAATCAGCACGTTACACATTTTCCTTTAGCCCCTAAACTCATTGCGATGTTGCAATCGGAAAATGAAGATCGTTTAGCCCACAATTTAACGCGTTTTCCTCGTTTGTTAATTGACACCTTGCTTGCGACGGAAGATCGGCATTTTTTCCAACACGATGGGATTTCACCCCTTGGTATTCTTAGAGCTTTATGGGCGAATTTTCGCGCAGGTCACAAAGTACAAGGCGGAAGCACCATTACGCAACAATTAGTCAAAAACTTATTTTTAACGAATGAACGCTCTTTTGTTCGCAAATTTAACGAAGCCTTTATGGCGCTCCTTTTAGATTATCGCTACGATAAAAATCAGATTTTAGAAACCTATTTAAATGAAGTGTATTTAGGTCAAATGGGCGACCATCAAATTCATGGTTTTGCCTTAGCGAGTTTATTTTATTTTGATCGCCCCATTAACGAAATTAGCTTAGATAAAATCGCCTTATTGATTGGTATGGTCAAAGGCCCGTCCTTATACAACCCTTGGCGTAATCCCAGTTTAGCTCTCCAGCGCCGTAACGTTGTTTTACATATTATGCTGGAAAATAAAATCATTGATGAAAATCTCTACCAAATGCTTCGTCGCCGTCCTTTAGGCGTGCAAGAAAAAGGCCAAGTGGCGCAAAAATACCCAGCCTTTATGCAAGCCTTACGCCGAGAATTACGCGATCATTTAGGTGCTAGTAAAATTAGTATGCTTTCAGGAACGCGCATTTTCACCACGTTAGATGTCGAAATGCAACAAGCGGTAGAAAAAAGCGTGCAACAATCCTTACAACAACTGCAAAAACAACGTCGCTTACCACTACAAAGTGCGATGATGATTGTGGATTACAAAACAGGTGGCATTCGTGCTTTAGTGAGTGATGCAAACCCGAATTTTGCAGGCTTTAATCGCGCCCTTGATGCCAAACGCCAAATTGGCTCTTTAGCAAAACCCCCTGTTTATTTAACGGCTTTAAGTGAGCCGAGTCAGTTTGCTTTAAACACCTTGCTTAACAATCAACCTTTAAGCATTGCTCAAAAAGGGCAAAAAGCCTGGCAACCGCGCAATTACAACCGTCTTTATAGTGAACCTGTGCTTTTAATTGATGCTTTAACCCAATCGCTGAATATTCCAACGGTCAATTTAGGCTTAAAAGTGGGGCTGAAAAAGATTATCGCTACGCAAAAAGCGATGGGCTGGGATAACGTGGATATGCCTAACGTGCCTTCTATGTTGTTGGGAAGTTATAGCATTTCACCTTTTGATGTTACGAGACTTTATCAAACTCTGGCTAATCAAGGGGCGAAAGTGCGTTTATCCGCCTTAAATCAAATTACCGATTTAAACGGGCAGGTTTTATATCAAGATACGCGTAATGCGCAACAAGTTGTGCCACAACAAAGTAGTTTTATTACCCTTTTTGCTATGCAAAATGTGGTTAAAAACGGCACGGCGCGACGTTTACAAAAAAATTTCGCCTCTTTAAATTTAGCGGGGAAAACAGGTACAACAAATCAATCGCGCGATACTTGGTTTGTGGGGATTGATGGGCAAAATATTGCGACCGTTTGGGTTGGTTTAGATAATAACGGCAAAACAGGTTTAACGGGGTCTACGGGCGCTTTACGCGTTTACGAAAATTATTTAAGCCATTACAAACCAGCGCCTCTTAAATTACGCCAACCAAGTGAGATTGATTGGGCGGGCATCAATTTTCAAGGGGCTTGGCAATGCGATTTACCTTATAAATTACCTTTTTGGCAAACCGCACAAAGCCTAAATTGTAAGCAAGAACAAAAAGCGCGATCCTCTTCTTTATGGGATTGGTTTAAATAAAACTCGCGCCGAAAATTTTCTGTGATTTTTTTCGGCGCGAAGGCTTTTTAATTAAATAAAGTCTCACCTTTTAAAAGATTTTCTCTTTAAACTTCCCTTTCTTTTCTTTTTTTGCAAAGGATGAAAAGCGTTTGCAAGTCTTCCTCGGACTTTGCTAGAATTGCATAAAATTCAGAAGATTAGCGAAAATTTTCGACAATCTTCTCTATTTTTTCCCCTCATTTCTACATTCTTTTTATTAAGGAGCAAACGATGAAAAAATTCCTTTTCCCTTTAGTTGCTTTATTACCTGCTAGCGCACTTGCAAGTCAATATGATGTTTTTGTGGATTTCGGGCCAAAAACCGAACAAAACGTCGCAAGTATTTCCCATGCTTTACAAGGTGTTGGCGTAAACAGTTTATACAGCCAAGGTTATGTTGTGCATTTAACCTTGTATTTAACCGAATACCAAGACGATAAATTACCTGAAATTAAAAAAGTGGTCGATGAGATTGCCAGCAAACAAAAACCATTTAGCGTTAAATTTAACGGCATTCACGCAACGCCGGGTCATTGGCTTATGTTAGATGCGGTAAAATCTGCGGAATTACAGAATTTATCTGATGAGGTGGTAAATAAATTAGTGAATGTACGCGATAAAAACGCACAAGTGCCAAATTGGGCAAAAAATATTCCAGCCAAAGCCGAAAGCTTTAAAAAATACGGTTCACCTAATGTTTATCAAAACTTCGACCCACATTTAACCTTAACAACCCCTGCAAATTACGTTGGCTTGAGCCAATTCTTCCGTAATTACCCATTTACGCCATTTACAGGCAAAATTAAAGGTATCGGTATCACCAAAGCGGATAATTTAGGTCAATCAAAAGAAATCCTTTATTATAAAGCGCTCTAAAAATTCTACTCGCGCCGAAAAAATAAATTTCGGCGCGAGTTTTTTTATGTTTCATTTAAAAATCGACTTTCTCTATACATTGAATAAAATCTGTATTATCCAAAGACAAGAGCGGTAAATTACAACCTGGCCAAGGGCGAACTAATTGATAATCCATTAAATTTAACGTATCTAAACCAGGCACGGTACAAGGCGTATATTGGGCGGAAATTCGTGCTAATTGCGTTAAAGCAAAACTGGATTCCATACTAGAACTTATCACCGCAAGCATACCGAATTCATGCGCTTGTTGAATTAACTGCACGCATTTTTCCAAACTTCCCACCAACGTAGGCTTAATAACAATGCCGGCAACATTCACATTTTTTTGTAAATTAAAGTCTTTCTCGCGCACCGTTTCATCCCAAGCAATTCTAATCCCCGTTTCTTCGGCAAACTCTAAACTCTCTTGAGGACTTTTACAGGGTTCTTCTAAAAATTGAATGCGCGCACGGCGATCTGGATGCACATATTTAGCAAACATTTGTGCTTTTCCCTTTGTCCAAGAACGGTTGGCATCAAGGCGTACGGCTAAATCAGGAATAGCCTCAAGCAACATATCCGTAATCATTCCATCGCGATTAGCTTCATATAATCCCACTTTAATTTTGCCAATTTTTTCCCCTGTCATTTTGCCTAATTTTGCATAAAGTTCATCGGGATCGCCAAAACAAAGCGGTGCGCTTTCATAGCAACCTTTTTCTTGTAATTTTCCTCGCATTTCAAACAGCGCACAACTTAAACCAAAAGCCACGCTGGGATATAAATCATCCATAGGTAAAAATTCCCCATTATGACTGCGCGCTTCATGCCATTGATACAACCATGCTTTTGCTTGTTCTTTCGCTTGTGTAAGCGTTTCTTGGCTAAATTCTGGCAAAGGCGCAATTTCGCCCCAACCAATATGTTCACCACATTGCACTTTGACTAATAAGCCTTCTCGCACTTTTAAAAAGCGATTACGCAAAATAACTTGGCTATCCACAGGAATTTGGTAGTGATAAAGTTCAAAAGATCGTTTTGTCATCATATTTCCTTTTTCTGCTTAAAAATGACACATTAAAAATTGAACACAATAAAAAAAGCCGTACTTTGCGTACGGCTTTCGTAATTTTATGGATTTCGTTTAAATTTGCCGAAATCTGGCGCACGTTTTTCGTTAAAGGCGTTACGACCTTCTTGCCCTTCTTCTGTCATATAGAAAAGCATAGTAGCGTTACCCGCTAATTCTTGTAAACCTGCTTGACCATCACAGTCTGCATTTAATGCCGCTTTTAAGCAACGTAAAGCAATTGGGCTGTTACGCAACATTTCACGACACCAATGTACGGTTTCTTTTTCTAAATCCGCATAAGGTACAACGGTATTAACTAAGCCCATGTCTAAAGCTTCTTGTGCATTATATTGACGGCATAAGAACCAAATTTCACGAGCTTTTTTCTGACCGACTAAACGTGCCATATAGCTTGCACCCCAGCCACCATCAAATGAACCCACTTTCGGGCCTGTTTGACCGAAAATTGCATTATCTGCAGCAATGGTTAAGTCGCAAAGCATATGTAACACATGGCCACCGCCAATAGAATAACCCGCAACCATCGCAACAACAGGTTTTGGACATGAACGAATATCGCGTTGGAAATCAAGAACATTTAAATGATGAACACCTTTTTCATCTTTATAACCGCCGTAGTCACCTCGTACTTTTTGGTCACCGCCTGAACAGAAGGCTTTTTCGCCTTGACCTGTTAACACGATCACGCCAATTTTTTCATCAAAACGCGCATCAGCAAATGCGTTAATCATTTCTTTTACGGTTTGTGGACGAAACGCATTACGCACATGTGGGCGGTTAATGGTAATTTTAGCAATACCTTCTGGCGATTTATGATAGAGAATATCTTCATAACCTTCGCTAAAATCTTGCCATTCAACCGGTGCATAAAGTGCATCATCTTTTGGATTTCGCATAAAAATTCCTTATATTACATTAAAAAAGCGGGGTGGATTATACCGCAATTTCCCTGTAAGCAAAACTGAGCGCCCGAGTTTTCTTCTTCTTTCTTTATTTAGCGGAATTTTTAGTCTATTTTTTCGGCGCGAAGGCTTTTTTTAACCCTTTGATGCTTCTCGCCTTTTGGGGTTTATTTACTTTTCTTGTTTTGTCGTTGTTTTTTTTGAGTAAAAAAAAGCGCATCTTTTTTCAATGCGCTTTTTAAATGTTTGCCTTGCCATTAACTTGGCTTTTTTTATGTCAATTTACGCACGCTCTTACGCTGAACTAAACTTGGCGTTAATTCAATTACTTTTTGGCTGACATTTTTATTATTGATGCGTTCAAATAAACGTACCGCAGCTTGAGTGCCTAAGGTTTTTTTCGGTTGATTGATGGTCGTCAAAGGCGGTGAGAAAAAGCGTGATGAATGAATATCATCATAACCAATAATAGAAATATCTTCTGGCACTTTTAACCCTTTTTCACCAATGGCGGATATCGCCCCTAATGCCATCATATCATTACAACAAAAAACCGCCGTTGGAATTTCTTCTTGGGCAAGAATATTCATCATATTTTCATAGCCGTCTTCAGGATTAAAATAGCCCTCGCAAACCCAGTTTTCGTTGACTTCTAAGCCCGCTTCTTGCATCGCTTTTTCAAAGCCGGCTAAACGTTCAACAGAAATTGTTTTCGCTAAATCCCCTGTAATAATGCCGATTTTTTGATGTCCGTTCTCAATGAGATGTTGAGTGGCCAAATAACCGCCTGTAAAACTATTATCTTGCAAAATATCTGACTCTTTACTTGTTGCCGTCCAATCCATCACAAGCATAGGAATATCCGTTATTTTCGCTAACAGGTTGCGTGAATCTTTGTGATATTCCGAACAAATCACCAACAAACCATCAACACGTTTTTTTGCCAACATTTCCACATAATTTTTAATTTTTTCTGGATCATTTTGCGTGTTGCATAAAAATAAAGAATAACCTTGTCGATAACAACATTCTTCCACGGTTTGAATCATTTCCGCAAAATAAGGTGATTGTGACGTCGTAACGATCATACCAATCGATTTGGTCGTATTGATTTTCAAACTTCGTGCTACTGCACTTGGTGAATAATTCAATGCTTTAATTGCGGCGCGTACTTGTTCTTCTGTTTGTTTTGCCACAAAGCGCGTTTTATTCATTACATGAGAAACCGTCGTTGTCGATACGCCAGCTAATTTCGCTACATCTTTAATGGTTGCCATAAATCACCCTCTTCATAAAACTCGTCATTATAGTGTCCCCTTGCGTATAGGTGAATAAAAAAAAGACTTTTTTATACTTTTTTCTTGCATCGTCCCTGTTAGCCCTTTAAAATTAACCCGAATTAGCTAACCTTCATTCTGTTCCATAGGAGGAAATATGAGCCGTACATTGATTTATTCACTTTTCATGACATTTTTATCCTTAGGTCTTATTGCTTTACTCGGTTTTTCCATTTTTTATTGAGATAACCTTTTGTTTTATTAAGTTTTTTTATCTCGCACCGAAATTTTAAATTTTTTTGTATTTTTTTTTGTATTTTTTGAACTTTTATTAAACAGCACAGTCTTACTAAGCAGAGAGTTAAATGCTTTGTTTTATAAAATTCATTTCTTATGTTAAGACCTCCCGCCATTCTTCGGAATGGCGTTTTTTTTTCTTTATTTTGCAAAACTTGCCGAAAATCCCATAAAGGGCGATAATACGCCCCTTTCTTTTTTATGTGCAGAGTGAAATAACCTTAATGACTGATTATCTTCTTCTCATTATTAGTACTGCTTTAATTAACAACTTCGTTTTAGTGAAGTTTTTAGGACTATGCCCTTTTATGGGTGTGTCACGCAAAATTGAAACGGCAGTAGGTATGGGACTTGCGACCATGTTTGTATTAACTGTCGCAAGCCTTTGTTCTTATTTGGTGGATCGCTATCTTTTAATTCCTTTTAATGCGAGTTTTTTACGCACTTTATTATTTATCTTAGTTATCGCGGTGGTTGTGCAATTTACCGAAATGGTTATCCATAAAACCAGCCCTACTTTATATCGTTTATTAGGCATTTTCTTACCGCTTATTACCACCAACTGCGCCGTTTTAGGTGTGGCTTTATTAAATACGAATTTAGCGCACAATCTTTTGCAATCTGTTATCTATGGGTTCGGCGCTTCTTTAGGTTTTGCTTTAGTGTTGGTTTTATTCGCCGCCTTGCGTGAGCGTTTAGAAGGCGCCGATGTTCCCGTTCCTTTTCAAGGTGCGTCCATAGCTTTAGTCACCGCAGGTTTAATGTCCCTAGCCTTTATGGGCTTTACTGGTTTGGTGAAAATGTCATGAGTAGTTTATTGATGGTTTTATTTTTAACCTTTGTTATTGCTCTGCTTTTTGGCGCATTGCTTGGCCTTGCCTCTGTGAAATTAAAAGTGGAAGGCAACCCCATTATCGATGAAATTGATGCCATTTTACCGCAAAGCCAATGCGGTCAATGCGGTTATCCTGGTTGTAAACCCTATGCGGAAGCCGTAGCGAACGGTGAAGCTATCACCAAATGTATTCCTGGCGGACAGGCGGTTGTGGAAAAAATTGCACTTTTATTAGGTGTCGAAGCACCACAAGGCGACTTTAGCGAAGAAGATCCCGCGCCGAAAATTGCTTTTATTGATGAAAATATGTGTATTGGTTGCACAAAATGTCTGCAAGTTTGTCCCGTAGATGCCATTATCGGTACGAATAAATCTGTTCATACCGTTATTCCAGACTTGTGTACAGGCTGTAATCTTTGCCTTACGCCTTGTCCTACGGAATGTATTTCTATGCAACCTATTGAATCTTCAATAAAAAATTGGGACTGGCAATTTGAACAAATACCTGTGCGCAATATTCAAGAAAACGACGCCGAGGGGAAAAAATGACCGATATTATTAGCGCTTATAATAAAAATAAAATTTGGCCTTTCCACGGTGGCATTCATCCGTTGGAAATGAAAGAACAATCTAATCAAACGCCCATTTCCAACACACCTTTAGCCGAAATGTTTTACTTGCCTGTGACACAACATGCGGGAAATAGCGGGGATTTATTGGTCAAAGTTGGCGATAGCGTGTTAAAAGGCCAAGCCTTAACCGCAGGCGATGGCTTGCGCGATTTACCTATTCATGCCCCAACGTCAGGAACGGTTGTGCGTATTGGCCCTTATGTTGCCAGCCACCCTTCCGGTATGACAGAGCTTAGCGTGCAAATTAAAGCTGATGGCAAAGACCAATGGCGTAAACGTCATCCCATGGCAGAAGAGGATTATTTACACCTCTCGCGCCAAAATTTAGTCGATCGCATTTATCAAGCTGGGATTGCAGGCTTAGGGGGCGCGGTTTTCCCTACTGCGGCCAAAATTCACTCTGCCGAAGATAAAATTAAACTTTTAATCATTAACGGCGCAGAATGTGAACCTTACATCACTTGCGATGATCGTTTAATGCAAGATTATGCCCAGGAAATTATTACGGGCATTCGTATTGCTCAACATATTTTACGCCCTGAAAAAACGGTTATTGCCATTGAAGATAACAAACCGCAAGCCATTTCAGCGATGCGTCAAGCCTTACAAGGCGCGCAAGATATCGATGTCCGCGTTATTCCAACCAAATATCCTTCAGGCGCGGCAAAACAGTTAATTTATTTATTAACTGGCGTTGAAGTGCCAAGTGGCGCACGCTCTTCAAGCATAGGTGTTTTAATGCTCAATGTAGGCACAACCTTTGCCATTAAACGCGCCGTAATTAACGATGAGCCTTTAATTGAACGCGCGGTAACTTTAACGGGAAATAAAATTCGCCATAAAGGCAATCAATGGGTGCGTTTTGGTACGCCTATTGAACATCTTTTAGCCACAGCGGGCTATCGTTACGATTCGCGTTTCCCTATTTTTGTTGGCGGGCCTTTAATGGGCTTTATCTTGCCACATTTAAATGCGCCTATTACAAAGGTGACAAACTGTTTAATTGCGCCCGATTTTCATGAATATGGCGAACCTGAAGCGGAACAAAATTGTATTCGTTGCTCTTCTTGTTCTGATGTTTGCCCTGTTAGCTTAATGCCTCAGCAACTTTATTGGTTTGCCCGTGAAGAGGATCACGAAAAAGCCCAACAGTATGCCTTAAAAGATTGTATTGAATGCGGTGCTTGTGCTTATGTTTGCCCAAGTCATATTCCCCTTGTGCAATATTTCCGCCAAGAAAAAGCGAAAATTTGGCAAATCGAAGCACAAGAACGCAAAGCGGAAGAAGCGAAATTACGTTTTGAAGCGAAACAAGCGCGAATTGAAAAAGAAGCGCAAGCTCGTAAAGCACGAGCGCAACAATTAGCCACCGCGCGCCGTAATGAAGTGACCGCTCAACAAGGTGAAGATCCCGTCGCAGCAGCGCTTGCTCGTTTAAAAGCGAAAAAAGCGGAAAACGCCTCTTTACAAAAAACGCGCCTTGGTGAAAATGGCGAAGTTCTTCCTGATAATCGCGAGATTATGGCACAACGTCGCGCTCGCCGTTTAGCTCGCCAAAATGTGCCGTCTGCAAGTGTGCGCCCTGTTTATTCTTTGGCCGAAAATAACATCACCAATATTACGCAACATGTGGACTTACGCTCTCATACCCTTGCGAAGGTGTCCGATCAAAAAGCTCCTCTCGCGCCGAAAATGGATAGCCAAGAAACTGACCCGAAAAAACAGGCTGTCGCTGCCGCTATTGCTCGCGCGAAAGCGAAAAAAGCTCAGCAAAATTCC
>JAHHQY010000003.1 GCA_020026115.1 Actinobacillus sp.
AGGTAGCGCGTTCTATATCAAACAAGCGCATATGAAATACGGCGTACGAGGCCAATTAAGCCTACAACGCTCTTTCTAAGCGAAAACCAACTAACAAAAATGTGCGTTAAAAAACGCACATTTTTTTTTGCTTAAAAAATTTTTAACGCCCAAGTTAAAAATTCGGCGCGAAGTTTAATTGACTTGCGTTTCTAAGGGTTCAGGCAAGGTTTTATTTAACTTTAACTGACGTAATTTTTGCATAATCATCGTTAATAACACGCCATAAGTTGGGACGAAAAGTAATAAACCGATAAAAAGTTTAAAACAATAATCCACAATACCAATTTCTACCCAGTTTGCCGCCATAAAGGCATCGCTACTGGCGTAAAAGGCTACGGCAAAGAAAACATAAGTATCCGCCATAGAGCCAAACACCATAGAACAGGTTGGTGCAACCCACCAAATTTTTAATTGACGTAAGCGATTAAACACCGTCACATCTAATAATTGCCCCACAACGTAAGCGGAAAAACTGGCCAGTGCAATTCGGAACACAAAGCCATTAAAGTGTGCCAATGCGCTTAAACCTTGATATTGAGCTTGATCGAATAAAGTGGAAATGACATAGCTAATAACTAAGGCAGGCAACATCACCGCTAAAATAATTTTGCGCGCTAACTTCGCGCCGAAAATACGGACGGTTAAATCCGTCGCTAAGAAAATAAAAGGGAAAGTGAGCGTTCCCCAAGTGGTTAAAAAAGTGAAATCTTGCAAGCCAAAATAATGTAAAGGCAAAGTGACAGGAAATGACATTTGCACTAAATAGTTGCTGGCGGTAATCACTAAAATATGGAAAAAAGTTAAGAAAATTAGGGCGTTAATTTTTTGTTGATGGGTAAATTTTACAGATACACTGTGCATATTTTATCCTTTTTGCTCAAGTTGAGGTAAGGGAACTCAACGAATTAATAAAAAGCCAAAAATTCGGTGCAAGACCATTTTGACATGTTAGAAAGGGGCGAAATATTACCGCAGTGAAAAAAATTTTCAAGGGAATTTACGCCCAAGAGCGATTTTTTGTTATCCTAGTGAGCGTTTTTATTATTTGGGTCATTTTATGAAAAACGAAAATTTACAACAAAATCAACAACAAATTTTTGAAGAAACCACAGATTTTGGTTTCCAGACTGTGGCAAAAAAAGAAAAACAAAAACTTGTGGCGCAAGTGTTTAATCGCGTCGCTTCTAAGTACGATCTTATGAATGATTTGCTTTCATTCGGTATTCATCGCTGGTGGAAAAAATACACCATTTCTCGCGCCGAAATAAAAAAGGGACAAAAAGTTTTAGACTTAGCGGGGGGAACGGGGGATTTTAGCGCAAAATTTGCCCCTTTAGTGGGCGAAAAAGGCCAAGTCATTTTAGCGGATATTAACCCGACCATGTTGAAAGTCGGGCGCGAAAAACTGCAACAAAAGGGATTGGATAAAAACGTGTGTTATGTTCAAGCCAATGCAGAATGTTTACCCTTTCCCGACAATAGTTTTGACTGCATTGTTATGGGCTTTGGTTTGCGAAATGTTACCGATAAAAATAAAGCGTTAAGATCGATGTTTCGCGTTTTAAAACCAGGCGGTCGACTTTTAGTTTTAGAATTTTCCCACCCGAAACGCAAAGCGCTTTCGCGCGCTTACCATTTTTATTCTTTTAATATTTTGCCTAAATTAGGCCAAGTTATCGTGCATGATAGCAAAAGTTATCGTTATTTAGCCGAATCAATTCGTATGCACCCTAAGCAAGAAACCTTAAAAAATATGATGCAAGAAGCAGGCTTTAATCAAGTCAGCTATCGTAATTTAACAGGTGGTATTGTGGCCTTGCACCGCGGTTACAAACAATAAGGACAATATGAAAAAAGCCCAAAATTTCAGCCACGCTTACCAAATTTTAAAAACATTCTTAGAATATGGTCTTGATGAAAAATTACCGAAAACGCGCCAAACCCGCCCGTTACGCTGGGGGCGCAAGGCGCTTTTTTGGTTGAAAAACCGTTATCCGCAACAGCCTTACGGCTTACGCTTGCGCAATGCCTTACAAGAATTAGGCCCTGTTTGGGTGAAGTTCGGGCAAATGTTATCCACAAGGCGCGAGCTTTTCCCTGCTGAAATTGCAGATGAATTGGCCTTGTTACAAGATAATGTGCCGCCCTTTGAGGGCAAAATTGCTCGCCGAGAAATTGAGAAAAATTTTAGCCAAGGCAAATTCACAGATTATTTTACAGACTTTAACGAAGAGGCTTTGGCTTCCGCTTCTATTGCGCAAGTGCATACCGCACGCCTTAAGGCCACAGGGCAAGAAGTGGTGATTAAAATTCTGCGACCGAATATTGAAGCGCAAATTTATGCCGATTTAAGTTTGATGTATCGCTTATCGGCCTTCGTGCCAAAATTAGCCAAAGAAGCCTATCGCTTAAGGGCGCAAGAAGTGGTGGCAGAATATGAAAAAACCTTACGGGCAGAGCTTGATTTACGCCAAGAAATGCAAAATTCACTGCGCTTAAAAGAAAATTTTGCCCAGAGCGAATTGCTTGATGTGCCGACAATGTTTAGCGAATTTTGCACGCAAAATATGTTGGTAGAAGAGCGTATTTTTGGCACACCGATTTGGGATTTTGACGCCTTAAAAGCGCAAAAAGTGAATTTTAAAACCTTGGCAGAGCGTGGTGTTCAAGTTTTTTTCACCCAAGTTTTTCGTGATAGTTTTTTCCACGCCGATATGCATCCAGGCAATATTTTTGTGGATACGAAAGACCCAGAAAACCCGAAATATATCCTAATTGACTGTGGCATTGTGGGCGAGTTAAACGAACGCGATAAACGCTATTTAGCCGAAAGTTTTGTTGCCTTTTTTAACCGAGATTATTACCGCGTAGCCAAAATGCATGTAGAAGCAGGTTGGACGCCAGAAGATACGGATATTGAAGCCTTTGCTCGAGCTTTTCATCAAGTATGCGAGCCTATTTTTTCTAAATCTTTAGCGGAAATTTCTTTTGCCGATGTGTTGATGAATTTATTTAACGTGGCGCGCGATTTTAATATGCAAGTGCAACCGCAGTTGGTGCTATTGCAAAAAACGATGTTGTATGTAGAAGGGCTGGGACGTCAGTTATATCCCGATTTAGATTTATGGGCTACGGCCAAACCTTTTTTACAAAATTGGCTTAAAGAACAAATGGGCTTAAAAAGAAGCCTAAAAGAAATGCTTGCAAACTGGCCTTATGTGCAAGAACAACTACCGCAATTACCTGAAAAATTGATTCAAGCGTTGGACCTGCAAAAACGCATCAATGGGCAACTTTTAACCCTAAATAAAAAAATTAACGCGATGCAACAGCAACAAAGCAAACAAAATTTATGGCTGATCAGTACGATTTTTTTCTCGACCAGTTTATTTTTACAAACCACTTCGCCTTTAAGTGCCGTGTTTTGTTTTATGGCGAGTGTTTTTTGTTTTCTCGTGAGTTTTTTTCGCCGTTAGCAAGTTTAATCCTTTTTCATTAAGCGTAAAAAGGTTATACTTCGCCCGTTTTATTTAACTTTTTTATATTTAATTTTAACCTTTGAGGGAGAAACCTATGTTCGCAGGTATCAGCATTTGGCAATTACTTATTTTATTACTCGTTGTCGTTGTGATTTTTGGCACGAAAAAATTACGCACTATCGGCTCAGATTTAGGCGGAGCAGTGAAAGATTTCAAAAAAGCGATGAGCGAAGAAGAACAAACAAAAGATGCGCAATTCAAAAAAATTGAAGAGCAACAACAAGCGCAAAAAACAGAAACAAAAGACAAAGAACAGGCGTAATTCGTGTTTGATATTGGTTTTTCAGAGCTATTAGTGATTTTGGTCATAGGCTTAGTGGTCCTTGGCCCAAAACGCTTGCCTGTGGCCATTCGCACCGTAATGAGCTGGGTAAATACGGTGCGTGGTATGGCTGCAAACGTACAGAATGAATTAACACAAGAGCTCAAGTTACAAGAATTGCAAGAAAGCATTAAAAAAGCGGAAAAACTCAAGGTTGCGGATCTTTCCCCAGAGCTTAGCCAAACCGTCGCCGAGCTGAAACAATCGGCAGAAAAAATGCAAGCGGATTTGCAACAGCAAGTAAAAAGCACAGAAGCGGCTTTTTCGGCCCCGATGACAGAAAAGGTTGACGCGCCAAAAGATCAGGCCTTAAGTGATTCGCACCGAAAAAATGCCTCAACGGAAAACGAAGAAAAAGCCGTTGAAGCAGAGCAAGAAACCCAAACATCGCCATCAGATGTGCCAACGGAACAAAAAGACGAGAGCGAAAGCCAAGAAACTTATGTGCCAACAAGTTGGAAAGTAGAACCCTTTAATGCAACGCCAGCGGTGAATATTCCTCTTCCGCCCGATGATGTGGAAGAAGAACGCGCCGAAATTCAAATTAATCCTGATTATTTCCCAAGCGATGATTTAGCGGATACTGAAGACAGCACGCTAAACACGCCTAAACAGCAAGATAAAAAATGACGGACCAAAATGAAACAGAAAGAGTGGAAAGCACTCAACCTTTAATTACTCATCTTTTAGAACTGCGCGATCGATTATTGCGCAGTATTATTTTTGTGGCTGTGGTTTTTCTCGCCTTAATTTATTTCGCCAACGATATTTATAATTTTGTTGCCTCGCCTTTATTAGCCGTTATGCCGAAAGGGGCGACTATGATTGCAACAAGCATCGTGACGCCATTTTTTACCCCGTTAAAATTAACCGCGGTTGTAGCGGTGTTTATTTCGGTGCCTTATTTGTTATATCAAGCCTGGGCTTTTATTGCGCCTGCTTTATATAAAAAAGAAAAACGCCTTATTTATCCTTTGCTTTTTTCTAGCACCATTTTGTTTTATTTAGGCGTGGCCTTTGCTTATTATGTTTTATTCCCTGTGGTGTTTGCCTTTTTAACGACAACCAGCCCGCAAGGCGTGTCCATTGCCACAGATATTAGTAGCTATTTGGATTTTGTATTAACCATCTTTTTAGCTTTTGGGGTTTGTTTTGAAGTGCCGGTGGCGATTATTTTATTAGTTTGGGCGGGCATTACCACACCTAATGATTTACGCCAAAAACGTCCTTACATTATTGTAGGTGCTTTTTTTGTCGGTATGTTATTAACACCGCCTGACGCGATTTCGCAAACCTTATTAGCCGTGCCGATGTGGTTGTTATTTGAAATTGGTGTTGTGGTTTCTTCTTTATATCAAGCAAAAGATGAAGAAGAAAACACACAAGAAAAGGCCACAACGCCCGTTGAAAAAACACCAAAATCTTAAGTTGGAGAGAAATATGCAAAATCAAGTTTTTTTTGAACAACAAATTGTACAAGAAAATCGCGCTTATATGATTACCATGTATCTTTGCTTTTTCTTAGGCTTAACCCTTATGCCAGGATTAGCCACCATAGTGGGCTTGGTTATGGCTTACGCAAAACGCAAAGCCGTTTGGGGAACATTTTATTTTGATCATTGCCGTTGGTTAATTCGTACCTTTTGGATATCTTTTATCTTAGGCCTGCTAACGTATTGCGTCACTTTTTTTGTGGCCTTTATTCCGTTCTTTGGCGTTTTTTTATTACCCGTCTTTTATATCATTATTGTTTTAATTCCGCTTTGGTATTTAGTACGCCTTATTTATGGCTTTATTAAATTATTAGATAACCAAAAGGTTAATCCTCTTACATATTGGTTTTAAGCGAAGAATGCGCAAAGTTTTGCGCATTTTTTATTTTACGAGGACATTTTATGCCACTTTTTAAAACACCGCCTAAATCGCTTTGTATTTTACGTCTTTCCGCTATTGGCGATGTGTGCCACGTATTAGCCGTGGTTGAACAAATTCAAGCCTATTGGCCTGAAACAAAAATAACTTGGATTATTGGCAAAACAGAGCGTCAGCTTTTTACTTATGTGCCGAATATTGAGTTTATTGAATACGATAAAAAAACGGGCTTAAAAGGAATTTTCGCCCTATGGAAAAAACTTAAAGATCGCCATTTTGATGCTTTGTTAAATATGCAAACGGCTTTGCGAGCTTCAGTACTTTCCTTAGGCATTCCTGCGAAATATAAAATAGGCTTTGGCGCAAAAAGAACTCGTGAAGGGCAAAAATGGGTGGTGAATGAACGTATTCAAGACCCTGAAAATCCGCATGTATTAGCCGGTTTTTTTGCCTTTGCCGAAAAATTAGGTGTACCGCTGAGCGCGCCAAGTTGGCATTTACATTTGCCCGCTCAAACATCAGCTAAGATGGCGGAATTTATTTCCAAAGAGCAAGAAACCTTAATTATTAGTCCTTGTTCGAGCAAAGTGGAAAAAGATTGGCTTGCAGAAAATTATGCACAAATCGCCAATATCGCTCATAAGCAAAATAAACAGGTGATTTTATGTGCTTCGCCTGCACCACGCGAGATGCGAATGGTCGCGGAAATTATGGCGCAATGCGATTTTACCCCGCTGAATTTAGCGGGTAAAACAAGTTTACTTGAGTTATCCGCTTTAATTCAGCAAGCGGATTTAGTCCTAGCCCCAGATAGTGGACCTGCGCATATTGCAACGGCTGTTGGTACGCCAGTTATTGGGCTTTATGCTTACCACAATCCCAAACGGACAGGCCCTTCGCAAAATTTAGCCAACGTGGTATCCGTATATGATGAATGTTTATATGAAGAAACCGGTAAAAAAGCCTGCGACTTACCTTGGGCAACGAAATTAAAAGGCGAGCGATTGATGGCAAAAATTACGGTGGCCGATGTGCTTGAAAAAATGCGTGAAATAGGTTTTTTAGCTTAAAACAACCTTAATAAACAGCTAAAGAAAAAGGACGCTTGGCGTCCTTTTTTATTTCAGCATTATTTTAAGAAATTATCGGGTAATTCACTGTCTTGTTCTCTTGGATTTTGTGTCACATAAAGCTGACGAGTAGGGAAGGCAAAATCCGCCCCATGAGATTTCACAATATCTCGAATAAGAAGTAAGATTTTTTGTTTAATTTCATAGAAATCCACCCAAACTGTGGTTTTCGTAAAGGTGTAAATCATAATATCAAGGGAAGAGTCCGCAAATTGGTCAAAAGCCACAATAATCGTTTTGTGCGTATCAATATCAGGGTGATTATGAAGCATTTTTTTAATATCGGCGACAACCGCATCCACTTTATCTAAATCATCATAGCGCAGGCCAATATGCTCATAAATACGGCGGTTAAACATACGGCTTGGGTTTTCTACGGCAATATTCACAAAGGTGGAATTTGGCACATATAAAGGACGTTGATCGAAAGTACGAATACGCGTCATACGCCAACCAATATCTTCCACCGTTCCTTCAATTTTACGATCGGGCGAGCGAATCCAATCGCCCACATGGAAAGGTTTATCAATAAAGACCATAAAGGCGCCGAAGAAGTTCGCCAGTAAGTCACGAGCGGCAAAACCGATGGCAATCCCCCCGATTCCCCCAAAGGCTAACACCCCAGAAATAGAGAAACCGAAATTTTGCATGACAACTAAAATTAAGGTGATGATAATGGATAAACGTAATAAACGCGCCACCGCCATAACCGTTGCGCTATCCGCTTTATTTTTACCTTTTTTCGGCGTGGAAGCGATCATATTGGTTTCAATCGCTTTAATTAAACGTAATAAAAACCAGCCAAAAGAAAGAATAATCCCTAAACGCCAACCCATTAACAAAGCGCTATTCCAGTTTTTCGCGTTGTATTGAGCCATAATTTGTAAGGCCCATAAAAAACCGCTGTAATTGATAAAATAACGCAGAGGTTTGCGTAGCACATTAACAACCGTTTCATCAAAAACCGTATCTGTGCGGTTTACGACATTTAATAAAAAGCGATTAATGGTAATTTTAAGGATTAAATTTACGGTTAAGGTTAAAAATACCACAATAAAAAGCAACATCACCCAAGCAAATTCTTGCGGAATGAGTTGTTTAAAAGACACGACATTCATTAAAACGCCGTTCATGGAATCAATATGTTCCATCGTTTGGTCAGGGAAGGTTTTCATCGTTAAAAGGACGTCCTATAAAATAAAAATTAAAAACGCAGGTATTCTGCCATAAAAGTGGTAGGGGATAAATAAAAGCGCGGAAAAAAACACCTCGCGCCGAAAAATAGCCAAAGTTTTTTTTTTCGGCGCGAGAGGAAAACTAAAAAAGGAAAAAAGGGAAATTATTCCTCAATGATGACTTTAGCGATGTAATCTAAATTACGATAATATTGAGCATAATCAATACCATAGCCAACAACAAACTCATCAGGAATAGCAAAACCTACCCATTCCACCGGCACTTCAACTTCACGGCGAGCCGGTTTATCGAGTAAAGTACAAATATGCAAAGATGCAGGATCGCGTAAATTTAAAATTTCGCGAATTTTTTGTAGCGTGTAGCCTGTGTCGATAATATCTTCCACAATCAAAACGTGACGACCACGAATATCGCCGTCTAAATCTTTTTTGATGCGCACATCATGGCTCGATTCCATTGCATCGCCATAGCTAGAAGCGGTCATAAAATCCACTTCTAAAGGCAGGTTAATAGCACGGACTAAATCCGCCATAAACATAAAAGAGCCACGCAGTAAACCAATAACAACTAAGTCTTTAGCGTTTTGTTGTTGATAAAAAGTGGTAATTTGTTCACCAAGTTCTTGAATACGTTGGTGGACATCTTGTTGGGAGATTAAGGTTGCGAGATGATGTTTTTTCATGGTTTGCCTCTAAGATTAGAAAACGCCGTATTCTAACAAAAAAAAAGCCGAAGTTTAATTTAACTTCGGCTTTTTACTTAATGAATTTTACTATTTTTACTTTAAACTTCTCTACTTAACTTACTTGGAGTATTGAAAACGCAGAATTTAGCATTTAAAACATTCTAAACAAGAAGTGATTGCATATTAAAGGCTATAAATCTTTTTGTCAATAGGAATTATTATCATTTTAATTAAAAAATTAATTCCCAGAAACCTTCATAGATTCAATCAGTAAAGAACCCGTTTGGATATTAGAACGCGTTTCCACATCATCACCAATCGCAACAATTTTTTGTAGCATTTCAGGTAAACTGCCCGCAATGGTAATTTCAGCCACAGGGAATTGGATTTCGCCATTTTCTACCCAAAAACCGCTGGCACCGCGCGAATAATCGCCCGTCACTAAATTAACGCCTTGCCCCATTAAATCTGTGACCAATAAACCGCGTCCCATTTGTTTTAAAAGCGCATTTAAACCGCCTTTTAAGTTGGCTTTGACTTGCCAATTATGGATACCGCCGGCATGTCCTGTGGTTTGCATGCCCATTTTTTTCGCGCTGTAATTGGTCAGCAAGTAGGTTTGTAATTCCCCTTGTTCAACAATAAAACGCGTTTGGGTGCGCACACCTTCACTATCAAAAGGTGAAGAGGCTAAGCCTTCTAATAAATGCGGGCGTTCTTGAATTTCAAACCAACGCGGTAACACTTGTTTGCCAAGGCTATCTAATAAAAAGCTCGCTTTGCGATATAAACTGCCCCCGCTAATCGCTGAAGCAAAATGCCCAATAATGCCCGTGGCAACGTCATTTAAGAAAACCACAGGCACAGTTTGCGATTGAATTTTTTGCGGATTTAAATGGGATAAAGTTTTGCGTGCGCAATTTTCCCCAAGCCATTTTGTTGAGTTTAAATCTGAAAAACGGCGCGAAAGGGTATATTCATAATCCTGTTCTAAGGCGTCATTTTCCTGGGCAATCATCGCACAAGAAAGGGAATAGCGACTTGAAAGATAGCTTTGTAGCATACCTTCGCTATTACCATAAACGCGAACACCAGAATGAGCATTAAAACTTGCCCCATTACTATTTACGATACGACGATCAAAATCTAAGGCGAACTTTTCCGCTTCTTGCGTTAATTGAATCGCCGTATCAACATCAATATCCGCTTCATGGTAAAGCTGTAAATCAGGCGCATCAAAGGCCATTAACGCTTTATCCGCAAGCCCAGCACAAGGGTCAGGCGAGGTGTATTTCGCAATGGCGATAGCAGAATCGACGGTTTTTTTAATGGCTTCAGGGCTTAAATCTGAGGTTGAGGCATTGCCTTTTTGTTGCCCTAAATAAACGGAAATACCTAAAGCGCCATCGTTATTAAATTCAATATTTTCAACTTCTTGTAAGCGTGAAGAAACGCAAAGTCCACTGACTTTTGTAACGGAAACTTCAGCACTTGCACCTTGTTGTTGAGCTTGTTCAAGCGCCAAACTTACCGCTTCGCGTAAAAGGCTTTCTTGTTGTTTGAGAATTTTGCTTGGATTTTCTTGCTGTTGCATGGGAGGTCCTTTCTAAAAAATTTGCTGTATTCTAGCTTATTTTCGATAACCCAGCTAATTCTGTGATAGAATGCGCCGTTTTTATGATTAGAACTTAAGAGGTGAGTATGGCGAAAGGTAAAAAATTAGACTGGTGGGACGAAGAAAACGCAGAAGAAATTATTTATGTTAGTAAAAGTGAAATTAAACGTGACGCAGAAGAGTTGAAAAAAGTAGGCGAAAAGTTAGTGAACTTGAACGCAAATAATTTAGCGAAAATGCCTTTAGATGAAAATGTGCGCGAAACCATTGAACTTGCGCAACGCTTACAAAGAGAAGCTCGTCGTCGTCAGTTGCAATATCTGGGTAAATTATTGCGTAATTTAGATGTTGAGCCTATTTTAGATGCGTTAGCAAAAGTGGAAAATACCCATCAACAACAGCAAGCGATGTTGCATAAAATTGAACGTCAACGTGATGATTTAATTGAAAAAGGCGATGCTGAATTAAGTAAATTATTAACGGATTATCCCACTTTGGATCGTCAACGCTTACGCGCGTTAATTCGCGGAGCAAAAAAAGAAGTTGAACAAAAAAAATATGGCAAAAATTATCGTGAAATTTATGCCATGTTAAAAGACGCGATGCTTGTTTAAAACATCCTTCGCACCGAAAAAAAGGCTTATTTTTCGGTGCGAGTCTTAAGGCTTGTAACCGATATCTTCTAAAGTCGGGGCGATTGCGCCATCTTTAGCGAGTTGATCGCAAAGTTCATTTTCTCTATGGCCACTATGTCCCTTCACCCAATGCCAACTTATTTGATGGCGCGCGCAAGCGCTGTCGAGTCTTAACCATAAATCCTTGTTTTTAACTGCATTTCCTTGGCTATTTTTCCAGTTTTTTTGCTTCCAACTTTTAATCCATAAGGTGATGCCCTTTTTCATATATTGGCTATCGCTGTATAAATTCACCTTACAAGGCTCTTTTAAACATTCTAAGGCCTTGATAACGGCGAGTAATTCCATACGATTGTTAGTCGTAAGATAATACCCCTCGGAAAGGGTCTTTTCGTGTTGCTTAAAACGCAACAAAACGCCTAAGCCACCAGGCCCAGGATTACCAAGGCAAGAGCCATCGGTGAAGATGTCGATATTTTTTAAATCCATAAATAAAAGGTTGCTGATAAGTAAAAATAAAAGCGATAATACCGAAAATTTGACTTAAGATTAAGGGAAAAAATGAATACGCAAGAAAATAGACAGCGTCAAGTGGTGTTAGATACAGAAACCACAGGGATGAATAAATTTGGGGAACATTATAAAGACCACTGCATTATTGAAATTGGTGCGGTTGAATTAGTGAATCGCCGACGTACAGGACGCGAGTTACATTTTTATGTCAAACCTGACCGCAGTGTCGATCCTGAAGCACAAAAAGTGCATGGCATTAGCGATGAAGATTTAGTCGATAAACCAAGTTTTCCTGAAATCGCACAAGAATTTATTGATTTTATTAAAGGCGCGGAATTAGTGATTCATAATGCGCCTTTCGATGTGGGATTTATGGATTATGAATTTCGCAAACATCAACTCGGCGTGCAAACAGCGGATATTTGTAGCGTTTTAGATACCTTAGTGTTAGCGCGCTCTTTGTATCCCGGTAAAAGAAATTCCTTAGATGCACTTTGTAACCGTTTAAATATTGATAATAGTAAACGAACATTGCATGGGGCATTGCTCGATGCGGAAATTTTAGCCGATGTTTACTTAGCTATGACGGGCGGACAAACTAATTTGTTCGACGAAGTGGAAGACAATGGGTTAACTAAGCAAGAAAAGAATCAAACAACACAAGCGAAAAGTTTAAAAAACAAGCAGTTAACTCAAAGTCCTGTGATTTTAGCTAACGCAGAAGAAGAAATTGCGCACCAAAATTTTTTGCAAATTATAAATAAAAAAAGTAAAAATCAGTGCATTTGGCTGTTAGATGAAGCAAAAATTATACAAGATGAGCATTGATTGAGCAGTCGTGCAATGGGGCGAAAATTTTCTCTTGACGTTTTTAGCAAAGGTCTTTATTATTCGCCTCACGTTTTGCGGAGTGGTAGTTCAGCTGGTTAGAATACCTGCCTGTCACGCAGGGGGTCGCGGGTTCGAGTCCCGTCCATTCCGCCAACCTTTCTTCACGGAGCGGTAGTTCAGCTGGTTAGAATACCTGCCTGTCACGCAGGGGGTCGCGGGTTCGAATCCCGTCCGTTCCGCCACTTTTCCTTCATAAATTTTCCTTTTTTTTTTATTTCATTTTTTTTCTTTTTATATTATTAGTCTTTTTTATTATCTCGAGCCAAGTTTTCGGTGCGAGAGATTTTTTTTTTTGCAATTCTCTTGCCAAAAAACGGTGTAAAACTTACTATATAGCGGTTTTTGACGCTACGATCGTAAGGAGAAATTATGCCGTCTAAATTTTTAAAAAGAACAAGTGCCTTATTACTTTCTCTTGCTTTTGCAACAACAGTGCAGGCACAAAGCAATCCAGATTTAGTTGCCGCCAAAGTGGGCAATATTGAACCTCAAAAAGTACAAAAAGTTTTAAGTGCCGGCAAGGTTTCAGATGTGCTGTTAATTTCCTTAGCACCTGAAAAATTATTAGGTTTTTCGAAAGGCTTAAAACCAGATACTTTAGCTTATCTTCCTGAAAATCTTCAAAAACTTCCAACCACAGGTAAATTAGCCGGTCGTGATTCAACAGCGTCATTAGAAAAAGTGATGGCTTTAAAACCGGATTTAATTCTTGATGTTGGAACTGTGAGCAAAGTTTATGTTGAAACGGCAGAACGCGTTCATCAACAAACGAATATTCCATTTTTATTAATCGACGGTGATTTTGCCGACAGCGCCCAACAAATTCGCACCGTGGCAAAATATCTTGGCAATGAAAGCAAAGGTACAAAATTAGCGTCCTACGCTGAAACCGTTTTAAACTTAACCCACAATGCTTTAAAAGAGGGCGAGGTGTCACCAAGCGTTTATTTTGCTCGTGGCAACGATGGTTTAGAAACAGGTTTAGCCAATTCCATTCACAGTGAAGTATTAAATTGGGTCGGATTGAAAAATGTTGCGGATATGAAAGCACAAAAATCTACCGCTCGCGTTTCTATGGAACAATTATTCACATGGCAACCCGATTACATTATCACGCAAGATAAAAACGCTTATGATACGATGCTTAGCTCACCAGTTTGGCAACAATTAAACGCAGTGAAAAATCATCACGTTTATTTAGTACCAAGTGAGCCATTTGGTTGGTTAGGTCAACCGCCAAGCGTTAACCGTTTATTAGGCGCTTTATGGTTAACTCATACCTTAGCACCACAAAAATTAGACGCGAAACTCTATAGTCAATGGGTGAAAAGTTACTTTACGCTCTTTTATGGCAAAGAATTAAGTGCAGAAATGGCGGAAAAATTCCATTTACAATAAAATGATCAAGTCGTTTTTTTTACGGGGGTGGCGTTGGACGCTACCCCCGATTTTCTTATGTATGGTTGCGCTTTTGGCTTGTTTAACAGGGCAATATCCTTTAACTCTGGCGCAAGTCTGGCAAGGTTTATCTCAGCAAAGTACAGACATAGTGCATACGGTTTTATGGAATGTGCGCTTTCCTCGCGTAGCAACGGCTATTTTAGTGGGTTCTGCCTTGTCTATGGCTGGGGCAACCTATCAAGGGATGTTTAAAAATCCTTTGGTTTCGCCCGATATTTTAGGTGTTACAGCAGGTGCAGGCTTAGGTGCCGTTTGGATGATATATTTAAATGGTAGCTTGTTTGAGGTGCAAATTGTTGCGTTTTTAGGTGGTTTAGGCGCTGTAAGCGTGGTGTATCTTGTTTCGCGCATTGCTCATTACCATTCGCCAATATTAGCCTTAGTTTTAGCGGGCATTGCGATTTCCTCTTTATTAAAAGCGGGCATTTCCCTTTTGAAAGTCTTAGCCGATGCTGACAGCCAATTAACAAGTATGACTTTTTGGCTTTTAGGCAGTTTAAATATGGCGACCTTTGCCGATTTAGCCTTTGTTTTACCTTTGTTGTTGTTAAGTTCTATCCCCTTAATTTTATTGCGTTGGCGTATGAATTTACTCGCTTTGCAGGAAGAAGAAGCGCAAGCCTTAGGCTTAAATACGCAACGTTTACGCTTAGTTTTCATTCTTTCTGCCACTTTAATGACCTCAACGGTGGTTTCTATTACAGGAATTATCGGCTGGGTTGGCTTAATTGTTCCCCATATGGCGCGTTTATGGTTAGGCGCACAAGGCGCTGATTTTCGCCGTTTATTACCGATGAGCCTTTTTTTCGGCGCAAGTTTCTTATTATTAGCCGATACCGTATCGCGCACGGCGTTTATTATTGAAATTCCTTTAGGCATTATTACCGCTTTAGTTGGCGTGCCGTTCTTTTTAGGTTTATTAGTTTTCGGAGGGAAAAAATGAGCTTAATGGAATTGCAAAACCTAAGCGTAGGCTATGGAAAAAGGGAAATTTTGCAGAATATTTCTTTAAGTTTTGCCGAGCAAGAAATTGTGTGCTTATTGGGGGCTAATGGTTGCGGGAAAACCACTTTATTAAAAACCATCTTAGGGTTACTCGCGCCGAAAAAAGGGCAGATTTTATTTCAACAAAGCCCTTTTATGCAAAGGTCAAAAAAAGAAAGGGCGCAGTTAATTGGCTATGTTCCGCAAGCGCAACATATTTTTTCTTTTAGTGTGTTAGATGTGGTGCTAATGGGGCGTAATGCGCGTTTAGCTTGGTATCAAACGCCCACAAAGCAAGATAAAGAAATTGCAGAAAAAGCCCTAGAAATGTTAGGCATCGCTCATTTAAGCACTCGTCAGTTTGACCAAATTAGTGGCGGTGAACGCCAAATGGCCCTCATTGCGCGCGCATTGACGCAACAGCCTAAAATGTTGATTATGGACGAACCAACCTCAAATTTAGATTTCGGTAATCAATTACGCGTGCTAGAAACCATTCGCCAACTAAAAAGCCAAACGGGATTAAGCATTATTATGACCACTCATCAGCCAGAACATAGTTGGCATGTGGCTGAACGGAATATTTTATTTTTTCAAGGCCAAGTTTTTACTCAAGGCACACCGAAAGAAACCTTGAGTGCGGAAAATTTAGCCAAGATTTATCAGTTAACACCCGAAGTGGTGGCGCAACATTTTATGCTAAAGGAGTAAGTTATGGAGATTAAAACTTGGTGGGATATTGATTTTGCGAAACTTTATCGCCAGCATTTTCAATTATCCGCAAGACAAGCTAAAAAGCCTGAAGATTGGCAGAAAAAAGCAGAAAAAATGCAACATTCAAGCTACGATTTAAATACGGATTATGTGCATGAATTTATTCGCCGTATGGATTTAAACCAAGTAGAGAGCCTGTTGGATATTGGTTGTGGCGGTGGGGCGATAAGTTTGGCCTTAGCGAACAAAATTCCGCACGTTTTTGCCATGGATTATTGTCAAGGTATGTTAGATTTAGTCGAAGATCGTGCGCAAAAGTTCGGCATTAAAAATATACAAACCTTACGCCATGCTTGGGAAGAGGATTGGGATAATTTACCTAGTTGCGATGTGCTGGTGTCATCTCGTTCTTCTATGGTGGCGGATTTAAACGATGCCATTGATAAACTTAATGCAAAAGCGAAAAAAGCCGTTTATATGACGATGATTGTAGAAAAAGATTTTATTGCGCGCGATATTTTACAAGCCATTGGGCGTGATTTAGTGGGTTTTCCGAATTATTTGTATGCTGTGAATTTATTAGCGCAAAAAGGCTATTACGCAAAAGTGGATTTTATTGAAGCAAGCGGTTGTTTAACGAAGCCGGCACCTTTAACTTTAGAGCAATTTTTGCAATCGGTGCGTTGGTCCATTGGGGAATTAAATGCAGAAGAAACGCAAAAATTAAAGGCCTATTTTAACGCACATCCAGGTTTAACCAGTGCTTATTCAGGGTTTAAAAAATGGGCCTTTATAAGTTGGCAAAAATAAATTCCACTCGCACCGAAAAAAAGTTTTGCTTTTAAGCTAATAGTTTAGCGACTTCTTCAGGAATGATTTTCGGCGCGAGAATGCGTAATTGTTTATGGCGACTGAGTTCGCCTTTTTCTAATAACACATCTCGTTTTGGCACTTTAAAAGATTTACTTAAAAATTTAATTAAATGCGCATTGGCTTTTCCGTCAATAGGCGGGGCGGTGATGGTGATTTTTAACTCGTTATTATGCAAGCCAACAAATTGGTCTTTGCTGGCTTTAGGTTGCAAAATAATGCGTAATTGTAAATCGTCTTGTTTTTGCTGAACAGGCATAAAAAGTAATTAAAAGAGAATAACTTAAGCAATATACCAAAAAGGTAAATATTGCATGAACACTTGGTTTAAAAATAAAAGACCAAAGGCTAAAACCATAGGCGAAAAATCCAACATACCAGTATGAGGTAAAATGCGACGAATTGGGTTAAGCAAAGGTTCAGAAAGTTGATACAAAATGATTTGTAACGAGTTATCCGAACGATTAAACCAACTTAAAATCGCGCCGAAAAAAAGGATATATAAAATCGTTTCACCCCAAATGCTGGCAATATGCAAAAGACCAACCCAAGCATAAAGTAAAATATTATTCCCATCAAAAGCGAAACTTAATAAAGGCAGTTTTAGAAAACCTAAGAGAAAAACCACCAAAAGTGCAGGCAAGTTAATGCGACGCACTGTTGGTAAGAAGCGACTGAGCGGTTTAATAACGGGGTTTGTCCATTTCGCTAAGGCTTGAGAAAGGGGTAAGTAGAAATCCACTTGGCAATATTGAAACCACATTCTTAAAATAAAAATGACACTCAATGCGCCAATAAGCGTATTAAATAAAAATTGCATTGCTTGCATTATAACCATCCTTTACGTTTGAAATACCAATAGGGGGCGAAAGCGGCTAAGGCCATCAATAATAAGGCGAGCGGGTAGCCGTATTTAAAATGTAATTCGGGCATAAAATTAAAGTTCATTCCGTAGTTTGAGGCAACCAATGTTGGTGGCAGGAAAATAACCGAAACCACAGAGAAAATTTTAATAATGCGGTTTTGTTCGATATTGATAAAGCCCATAGCCGCTTGCAGTAAGAAGTTAACTTTTTGGAAAAGAGATTCATTATGCGGTTGTAAGGATTCAATATCGCGTAAAATTTCACGCGCTTGTTCTAACTGTGTTGCGGGTAATCGTGTTTTGCGTACTAAAAAACTTAAAGCGCGTTGCGTATCCATTAAACATAAGCGTACTTTAGAGCTGGTATCTTCTTGTTCTGTAATGGTTGAAAGGGCTTGGTCAAATTCTTCGCCTTGTTTACCTTCTAAAATAATGTGGCTTAATTTTTCCAAATCCGCATAGACATTTTCAATCACATCCGCTAATTGCTCAATTTTGGTTTCTAATAAATCTAATAACACTTCATAAGCATTACATTCGCCTAAACGTTGATTGCGCGAACGCATACGGTATAAACGAAAAGCGGGCAGTTCACGATCACGCAAAGTAAATAAACGGCCATCACGCAAAGTAAAGGCGACGCTGGCTAAATCGGCGTAATCATGTTCATCTTCACAATAAAAAAAGGAGTGTAAGTGTAAACCGTCTTCATCTTCAAAAAAACGGGCTGAAGCTTCGATATCTTCCAATTCTAAAAAACTGGCGAGACTTTGTTTTAGACCGTCACGTAAAAGTTGACGTTCTTCACGGCTCGGGGCGATAAGGTCGATCCAAATAGCGTGATTTAAATCTTGAACGGTGGTTTCATCGATTCTCACCAAACGCGAATTTTCAAGGGCAAAAGCATTGATCATATTGTTGTCTCTTGTTGGAAGTAATAAAACAAGTGGAACAGCAAATATATTTGCCACAAGGTGGCGAAATTTGGGAATATTTTCCAAGATACCAAAAATGGCAGGTGAAACTTACCAGCATTTATCTCGCCGATAAGTTAAGGGCGAGAAATTAAAAATATCGGTATCGACTGTGACTGTCCAACGGGCTTATCCTTATATTGCTTAAAACGGCAAAATGTTACGCTTGAACGGCTTTAGCGTCAAGGTTTTAGGGGAAAATCTTTTTTATTAAAGGCGTTTTTTTAGGTTGCAGAAAAAGAAATACATTATAAAATACTACCCACTATAAGTTATTTATTTTGAGGGGTAGAAATGACATACCTTAAAAAAATGGTAACGAAAGCAGGGAAAAAAGAAAAGTTGGTGCGTTTTTCTCATTTAGATACAGAAATTAAAATGGTAAAAGTGTTTAAAAATAAGAAAAATGCCCAAGAAATGTTGCGCGAAATTGAACGTGAAGTGCATTTAGTTGAGCAGGAACCTTGCCAAATGGCTTACCATTTATTAGAAACGGAAAAAAGTTGTATTTTAAAAGTCAACATCCATTTTCATAGCGAAGCAGAAGCCGCCTTATTTCAGTTGGCCTTTCCATAAAAAAAGCGAGTTCAAGAACTCGCTTTTTTGTGCTAAGTTTATTTAGACGGGTAAGCCCACCAAATATCAAATAATTCGCTTACTTCGATTTGTTGTAAGTTATTTTGTTCTAACCAGTTTTTCACTAATTCACGGTGGTTTTCTTCACATTTGCCCACTTTTTCTAAGCAAACTAAACCTTCCCAAAATAAATAACCACTGCCTTCGTAAGCTAAACCATTTGCTTGAATCACTTCACGGATAAAGCGATCAACGGTGACATCAATTTGATCGATTGGGGTATTTTCTGCAAATTGCCATTTTACTAAGAAACCAAGTTCTTGGAATTCAGCAAGATGCATTTTTTTACGTTGTCTTCTGTTACGAGTCGTCATTTTTTTACTCCTTATAAATAACGTGATAATTCGGCGTTACCCTACAGGAAATTTAAATTTTTGTAAAATATAAATCCCAAACGCCATGACCTAAACGTTTACCACGTTCTTCAAATTTGGTTAATGGACGAAAATCAGGGCGCGGAATAAAATCATTGCTCAGCGAGGTATTTTGTAAACCACTTTCTTGCTGTAATACCTCTAACATATGTTCAGCATAATTTTCCCAATCGGTAGCAAAATGCACAAAAGCACCTTGTGTTAATTTAGGTAAAATTAAGTTTAAAAAAGCCGGCTGAACAATACGGCGTTTATGATGACGAGCTTTGTGCCAAGGGTCTGGGAAAAACAGTTGTAAACCAGCAAGAGAATGATCAGGGATACAATGTTGTAAAATTTCCACGGCATCATGGCAAATAACGCGTAAATTTTTCACGTTATTTTCTATGGCATTTGCAATACAAGCGCCCACGCCAGGGGTATGTACTTCAATACCGATATAGTTTTTATCAGGGTTTGCCAGAGCCATTTCCACTAAGGATTTCCCCATTCCAAAACCAATTTCTAAAATGACAGGGTTATTATTTCCGAAGATTTCGGCAAAATTAAAGAAAGATTTTTGAAAATTTAACCCTAAGGTCGCCCAATTTTCATTCATCATGGTACGTTGATAATCGCTAAAACGTCCAGTGCGTAAAGTAAAACTGCGTACTTTGCGTTTGTAACGACCATCTTCCGTTAATTCGACAGTTTCTACTGTTTTGCGTTTTTGGTCAGCCAAAGTTGTTTGATTGTCTTGCATAAAATTATTTCTCAAAATAAAAGGACGAAATTATAAGGGCTTGGCATAAAAAAGCAACGCTAATATAAAAGTCCTTCGCGCCGAAAAAAAGGGAAAAGGACGGATTTTTTAAAAGAGAAGGGAAGGGGAATTATTGCGTGTTTTGTGATATGTATCACATTTTATTTGAAAAATACCCCATACAAACGCCCTGCAATAAGCTATAATTGAGCGCATCATTTACTTGATTTTAGCGCAGTTTGTTTTGTGCAAGCTGTATTCATCTGGAGTTTTTTAGTATAAAAAAAAGAGGACCAAAATATGACAGATATTCTTAAAATCGCCAACCGCTGGTTAGAACAAGATCCAGACGCAGAAACTCGTGCGGAATTAAAAGAACTTATCGAAAAACAAGATTTCGACGAATTAAATGCGCGTTTTAATGGACGTTTACAATTTGGTACAGCGGGATTACGTGGACGCTTACAAGCAGGTTCTATGGGGATGAACCGCGTATTAGTGGCGCAAGCAGCAGCAGGTTTAGCGCGTTTCTTATTAGCGCGTGAAGAAAAACCAACGATCGTAATTGGTTACGACGGTCGTAAAAATTCTTTACGTTTTGCTCAAGATACCGCAGAAATCATGCAAGCGGCGGGAATTGATGCACAACTTATGCCAAGTTTACGTCCAACCCCAGTACTTGCTTTCGCCGTTCGTCGCTTAAAAGCAAGCGCAGGTGTTATGGTCACCGCAAGCCATAACCCACCAGAAGATAATGGTTATAAAGTTTATTTAGGTGGCGAAGATGATGGCGCGCAAATTATTTCACCAAACGATAAATTGATCGCAGAACAAATCCAATGGGTTGCCGACAACCAAATGGTGAATGAAATTCCACGCGACAGCAATTATAAAATGATCGATCAAAGCGTGATTGATGAATTCGTTGCACGCACAGCCGCTTTAGCAACAGCACCAATTAGTGACGTAAAATATGTTTATACGGCAATGCACGGTGTAGGTAAAGAAACCTTATTAGAAGTGTTAGAAAAAGCAGGTTTACCAAAACCAACTTTAGTTGCAGAACAATGCGAACCAGACGGCACATTCCCAACTGTTGCTTTCCCTAACCCTGAAGAAAAAGGTGCTTTAGATTTAGCGATTGCCAAAGCAAAAGAAGTTGGCGCAGAATTTATCGTGGCTAATGACCCAGATGCTGACCGTTTAGCGGTAGCAGTACCTGATGAAAATGGCAACTGGGCAACCTTACATGGTAACCAAGTGGGTTTATATTTCGGTTGGTTCATCGCTCGTGAAGCACAAAAAGCAGGTAAAAAAGGCGTGTTAGCTTGTTCTTTAGTTTCTAGCCCATTATTAGGCAATGTGGCAAAAGAATGTGGCATGGAACACCAAGAAACCTTAACCGGCTTTAAATACATCGGCCGTATTCCAGGTTTAATTTTTGGTTTTGAAGAAGCCTTAGGTTATTTAGTTAACCCTGAAAATGCGCACGATAAAGACGGTATCTCTGCCATCACTTGTTTCTTAAACTTAATGAACACCTTAAAAGCAGAAGGCAAAACCTTCGCACAATATCGTCAAGAATTTACAGACGTATTTGGGGCAGCTTACAGTGATCAATTAAGCTTACGCGTAGAAGATTTAGGTCGCATTAAACGTATTCAACAAGCTGTGCGTGATAATCCATTTAAAGAAATTGGTGGCATTGCTGTTGAACAATTTATCGATCACTTACAAACTGAAAAACAAAACGATATTTTAGTGTTCCATTTAGCTGGCGGACAACGCGTTATTTTACGTCCATCTGGTACAGAACCTAAATTAAAAATGTATTTAGATACAAACGGTAAAACTTTTGCTCAAGCGCAAGAAATTTGCCAAACAATGAAACAAGATTTACAAGCATTCGCTGACAAAATCGCATAATTTCATTTTAAATTAAAGTGTAGCTCGCACCGAAAATTGATTTCCTTTTTTCGGCGCGAGTTTTTTTTGTGAAAAAAATTTTTTATCACAGTCAAAGCAAGCAAAATTTGCTATAATCGCTATTATTTTTTATCAATTACAATGGAGAACATAAAATGGCACGTCGTCCTTTAGTTATGGGAAACTGGAAATTAAACGGTTCCAAAGACTTTACAAAAAACTTAATCAATGATTTAAAAGCAGAATTAGCCGGTGTTGAAGGTTGTGATGTTGCAATCGCACCACCTGTTATGTATTTAGCTGAAGCGGAAAGCGCATTACAAGACAGCAATATTTTCCTTGGCGCACAAAACGTGGATATTAACGTTCAAGGCGCTTATACCGGTGATATTTCAGCTGAAATGTTAAAAGATTTCGGTGCGAAATACATTATTATTGGCCACTCTGAACGTCGTACTTACCACAAAGAAAGCAATGCCTTTATTGCGAAAAAATTCGCAGCCTTAAAAAATTTCGGTTTAATTCCTGTTCTTTGTATCGGTGAAACAGAAGCGGAAAATGAAGCAGGCAAAACTGAAGAAGTGTGTGCTGAACAAATTGATGCAATTTTAGATACACTTGGCGTTGAAGCTTTCAATGGCGCAGTGATTGCTTATGAACCAATTTGGGCAATCGGCACCGGTAAATCAGCGACTCCAGCACAAGCTCAAGCGGTACACAAATTCATTCGTGACCACATTGCAAAACAAGATGCAGCGGTTGCAGAACAAGTCATTTTACAATACGGCGGTAGCGTAAACGATAAAAATGCAGCGGAATTATTCGCTCAGCCAGATATTGATGGCGCATTAGTTGGTGGCGCATCGCTTAAAGCACCGGCTTTCGCAGTTATTGTTAAAGCAGCAGAAAAAGCGAAAAACTAATTTTTCTTTTTAAGTTAAATCAAAACGCCAATGAACTTGGCGTTTTTTTTCTGCCAAAAATTCGGCGCGTATAAAAAAATCCCCGCTTGCGCGAGGATTTTTAGTGTTTACTTATTGTTATTTAAGCGAGTTGCTTTTTATGAATTAGTGTAACCAAGTGACCACAGCTAAGAACATTTTTAACGCGACGCTGTTTAGTAAGTCGATAAAGAAAGCACCAACCATAGGAACGATTAAAAATGCTTTATGGCTTGGACCGAAGTGATCGGTTACAGATTGCATATTAGCAACCGCAGTTGGTGTTGCACCTAAACCGAAACCACAGTGACCAGCACTTAAAACTACCGCATCATAATCTTTACCCATTGAACGGTAAGTGATGAAAATTGCGTAAGCTGCCATGGTTACAACTTGTAAAAGTAGGATGACTAAGATTGGCAGAGCAAGACCGGCTAATTGCCAAAGTTTTAAGCTCATTAATGCCACAGCAAGGAAAATAGATAAGCCAACAGAACCAAGAAGATCGATAGAAGAGTCAGCAACTTGGAATTTACCTAAGTGTGTTAAACTGTTACGGATTAAAACACCAGTAAATAAACACCATACAAAAGTTGGTAATTGGAAAGCCGTGCCTTTAGCAAGCGTATCAACCGTTTGACCGATCCATAAACAAAGCGACAACATTGCGATAGTTTCAATCACAGAGCGCGCATTGACTTTACGGCGTAATTCTGGTTTTTCAAAAATTTCTTCTACATCGTCAAGATCATTATCTTCAACAATTCCATGGCGATGCATACGTTTTAATAAGTAGCTCGCAACAGGACCGCCAATGACGCCACCAGAAACAAGACCGAAGGTTGCACAAGCCATAGCTAATTCTAAGCCACCTTCAATGTGGAAGTTTTGCACTAAGGTATCTGCCCATGCTGCGCCTGTACCGTGACCACCGGTTAAGGTCATAGAACCTGCGATTAAGCCGTAAGCTGGGTCTAAGCCTAAAGCTAAAGCAGAACCCACAGCAACGGAGTTTTGTAAAATAATTAAACCAAAGGCAGCAAATAAGAAGATAACTAAAGGTTTACCACCTTTAATTAAACGAGCAAAGTTTGCACTTAAACCGATAGAGCTAAAGAAAACTAACATCATGGCACGTTGTAAATCTGTGTCAAAATGGAAACTTAAGCCCCAAACGTAATGCACTGCGGTCAAAATTAAAGCAACGACAAAACCGCCAGCAACAGGCTCAGGAATGTTGTATTGATTTAATAAAGGAATGCGTTTTACGAGAAAATAACCGAGCAATAACACCAAACAGGCGAGTGCTACAGTTTGATAAGTATCAAAAGTCATGTTTACTCCTTTCTTTGTTATAGTTATAAGAATATCAACGAGCACTTAAGCCAAAATGAGTATTCTTAATCCCTTAGAATTTGAGAAGAATTTAGACTATCACAGAAAAAAAAAATTGCCTACATAAAAATGCAGTAAAAACGCATAAAAAATTAGCAACTTTTTTCCGCTAAAAAAATTTCATCTTTTACCTTGGCAACCGATTGCTTTTTTTTAGTGAGATTTTTGAAAAATCCTCTTTTTTTGTTCGCTCAAAAGGAAAAGGTTAAGCTGATGATATAACGTATAAAAAATAACATTTTCTGGTTTGTTTTTAAGGCAATAACCGAGAGTTTTTAGCAGAAAAGAGAGGGGAGTGAGTGAAAAGAATTAGTTATGAAAAAAGAATAAAGAAAGAAAAAATCCGTTAAAAAAAGGAAATTTTTTGAGTTCCATCTTTCAAACTGTTTTATTTTTAAGCTAAAGAGAACAGAAAATGAGATCGGCGTCAAAGTTTTGCAGATAAAAATCAAAAATTTATTTGAAACACAGTATAATTCAGCCGTTCATTTTTTTATTTATTGGAGTAAGGAAAACGCTATGGGTTCAATAATTAGTATTCTTGGCATATTCATCCTAATGGGGATTGCCTATTTATTTTCAACAAACCGTAAAGCGATTAAACCTCGCGCAGTATTTGGTGCTTTAGGTATCCAAATTGGTATTGGTGCATTCATTCTTTATGTACCTGCAGGTCGCGACATTTTAAGAGCTTGTGCAGACGGCGTAAGTGCTGTTATTGCTTATGGTCGAGATGGTATTGTCTTCTTATTTGGTGATCAATTAACCAATGGTGGCGGTCCTGTTGGCTTCGTATTTGCTATTAACGTACTTTGCATTATCATTTTCTTCTCTGCCTTAATTTCTGTTCTTTACTACTTAGGCATTATGCAATTCTTCATCAAAATCATTGGTGGTGGTTTACAAAAAGCATTAGGTACTTCTAAAGCGGAATCTATGTCTGCAGCTGCGAATATCTTCGTAGGTCAAACAGAAGCACCTTTAGTGGTTAAACCATTTATTGCAAAAATGACTGAATCTGAATTATTTGCCATCATGGTTGGGGGCTTAGCGTCAATCGCAGGTTCTGTAATGGCAGGTTACGCATCAATGGGTGTGCCTTTAACTTACTTAATCGCTGCATCTTTCATGGCTGCGCCAGCAGGTTTATTATTCGCGAAAATCATCGTACCTCAAACTGAACAATTCAACGATGATATGTCTGTTGTAGACGAAGACAAACCTTCTAACGTATTAGATGCTGCAGCAGGCGGTGCGTCAGCAGGTATGCACTTAGCGTTAAACGTTGGTGCAATGTTAGTTGCTTTCATCGCATTAATCGCTTTAATTAACGGTATCTTAGGTGGTATCGGTGGTTTATTTAACTATCCAGAATTAAACTTAAATACAATCTTCGGTCTGTTATTCCGTCCATTAGCATGGATTATCGGTGTGCCATGGGAAGATGCGGGTATCGCAGGTCAAATGATCGGTACAAAATTAGCGATTAACGAATTCGTTGCTTACTCTGAATTTGCAAACTACTTATTACCAGATGCTGCAGTTCAATTAAGTGATAAAACAAAAGCTGTAATTACCTTCGCACTTTGTGGTTTCGCTAACTTCAGCTCTATTGCGGTATTAATCGGTGGTTTAGGTGCATTAGCCCCAACACGCCGTAGCGACATCGCACGCTTAGGTTTACATGCAGTGCTTGCAGGGTCATTAGCTAACTTAATGAGCGCAACAATTGCAGGCTTCTTTATCGGATTAAGTGGCGCTGTGTTATAATCCAGCCCATTATCAGATAAAATAATATCGCACTTATTTACACACCACGGGTCTAAACTCGTGGTGTGCTTGCTTAAAGGCTAGGAAAACGGTTGCGATAAAGGAGTAAACATGAAACGCGTCTTTGTAATGATGTTAGATTCTTTTGGAATTGGCGCAAGTCCCGATGCGGGAAAATTTGGCGATGAAGGTGCCAACACCTTAGGACATATTGCGCAAGCTTGCGCCGAAAAAAAGGCTGAAAGTAGCTCGCGACAAGGTGAACTAAAATTACCTTATTTTGAACGTTTAGGTTTAGGACTCGCCGCTGAAAAAGCTTGCGGTGAATTACCAAAAGGATTTAATCCAAACCCGAATTTAATTGGCGGTTATGCTTATGCCCAAGAAATTTCTTCAGGCAAAGACAGTCAATCAGGCCATTGGGAAATGACGGGAGTGCCGGTTTTATTTAATTGGGGGTTATTTCCCGATAAAACACAAAGTTTTCCGCCAGAATTATTGGAACGCATTGTCGAAAAAGCACATTTACCAGGATTTTTAGGTAATTGTCACGCATCTGGCACGGAAATTTTACAAGAATTAGGCGAAGAGCATATTCAAACGGGCAAACCTATTTTTTATACATCGGCAGATTCAGTTTTTCAAATTGCCTGCCATGAAGAAAGTTTTGGTTTAGATAAATTATATGAACTTTGCCAAATCGCGCGTGATGAATTAGCGGATTATAATATTGGGCGTGTTATTGCACGGCCGTTTGTTGGGGAAGTGGGACATTTTGTGCGGACAGAAAATCGGCGCGATTATGCCCTTGAACCGCCAGCGAAAACCGTATTACAAAAATTAGTGGAAGAAAAGCAAGGGGAAGTGGTTGCCGTTGGAAAAATTGCAGATATTTTTGCAAACATTGGTATTACGCAAAAAATAAGAGCCAATGGTAGCTTAGCGGATTTGTTGGATAAAACCCTAAGTGAAATGCAAAAAGCAGGCGACAATACACTGGTTTTTACTAATTTTGTTAATTTAGATTCAGATTTTGGACATCGACGTAATGTGGCAGGTTATGCCGAAGCATTAGAATATTTTGACAGTCGTATTCCAGAATTATTAAAATTGGTGACTGATGAAGATTTGTTAATTTTTACGGCAGATCACGGTTGTGATCCCACTTTGGAAGGTAGCGATCACACGCGAGAATTTGTCCCGATTTTAATGTACGGTGCTAGCGTACCGAAAAGTTTCTTAGGAAAGGCCGATACCATTGCTAGTGTTGGTCAAACAATCGCAGACTATTTCGGACTTTCCGAAATGGACTATGGTAAATCTCTCATTCAATTTAAACAATAAGGAAACAATTATGACTCCACATATTAACGCGCCAGAAGGCGCATTTGCAGATGTTGTTTTAATGCCAGGTGACCCACTACGTGCAAAATACATTGCAGAAACCTTTTTAGAAGACGTCAAAGAAGTGACCAACGTGCGTAATATGCTCGGATTTACTGGTTTTTACAAAGGTCGTCGCATTTCTGTTATGGGACACGGTATGGGGATTCCATCTTGCTCGATTTATGCAACTGAACTAGTAAAAGATTACGGTGTTAAGAAAATTATTCGTGTAGGTTCTTGCGGTGCTGTGCGTAAAGATGTGAAACTTCGCGATGTTGTAATTGGTATGGGGGCATGTACGGATTCTAAAGTAAACCGTATTCGCTTTAAAGATCACGATTACGCAGCCATTGCAGACTATGATATGACTGCAGCTGCAGTTGAAGCCGCAAAACGTCATGGCGTAAAAGCACGTGTAGGTAACATTTTCTCAGCAGATTTATTCTATACACCAGATGCAGAAATGTTTGATGTGATGGAAAAATACGGTGTGTTAGGGGTTGAAATGGAAGCTGCGGGTATTTACGCAGTAGCAGCAGAATTTGGCGCGAAAGCACTTTGTATCTGCACCGTTTCTGACCACATTCGTACAGGCGAACAAACAACTTCAGAAGAACGTCAAACAACCTTCAATGATATGATTGAAATTGCGTTAGAATCTGTATTAATTGGTGATGAAGCATAATTTTTGCTTTTAAATCAAAACGTTACTCGCGCCGAAAAATTGTTTTATGTGATGATTTTTCGGCGCGAGTTTATTTTTTGCGAAAAGAGAAAAAACCTTTCTAAAAAAATCAGTCCGAAAAAGGAAAGAACTTCGGGAAAAATTGGGAGAAATGGCGAAATTATGCTATAATTCTGCTAATTTTTATTTCAAATTAGGAATTTGTAAATGTCTGATTTTTCTACAAATATTACGCCAGTAAGCATTGAGGAAGAACTTAAGTCTTCTTATCTTGATTACGCGATGTCCGTTATTGTCGGGCGTGCGTTGCCTGATGTGCGCGATGGGTTAAAACCTGTACACCGTCGTGTGCTTTTCTCTATGAGCCAAAGCGGTATTGCTTTTAATAAACCTTATGTGAAATCGGCTCGTGTGGTCGGTGACGTGATTGGTAAATATCACCCTCATGGCGATGCTGCCGTTTACGACACAATTGTGCGTATGGCACAACCTTTCTCTTTACGTTATATGTTGGTTGACGGGCAAGGTAACTTTGGTTCCATTGATGGCGACTCACCTGCGGCGATGCGTTATACCGAAGTGCGTATGCAAAAAATCACACAAGAATTACTAACGGATTTAGATAAAGAAACCGTTGATTTTTCGCCAAACTATGACGGTAAAGAAATGATTCCTGATGTGTTACCAACACGTATTCCTGCTTTATTAGTGAATGGTTCATCAGGGATTGCCGTGGGTATGGCAACGAATATTCCCCCGCATAATTTAGGTGAAGTATTAGATGGATGTTTAGCTTATGTAGATAACGAAAATATTACCATTGATGAATTAATGCAATATATTCCAGGCCCTGACTTCCCAACTTCCGCCTTAATCAATGGTCGCAAAGGTATTGAAGAAGCCTACAAAACAGGTAAAGGTAAAATTTATGTACGCGCTAAAGCGGAAATTGAAACCAATGCCAAAGGTCGCGAAACCATCGTTATTACAGAAATTCCTTATCAAGTGAATAAAGCACGTTTATTAGAAAAAATTGCAGAATTAGTGCGTGAGAAAAAAATTGAAGGAATTAGTAGCTGTTTAGACGTATCCAGTGACAGTATTCGTATTGAAATTGAAGTGAAACGTGATGCCGTCGGCGAGGTGGTATTAAATAATCTTTATGCTTTAACGCAAATGCAGGTCACTTTTGGTATCAATATGGTCGCTTTAGATCATGGTCAACCAAAATTATTGAATTTAAAAGAAATTATTTCAGCTTTCGTGACTCATCGTCGAGAAGTTATTACGCGTCGTAGTGTGTATGAATTACGCAAAGCACGCGAAAGAGCGCATATTTTAGAAGGTTTGGCGATTGCTTTAGCGAATATTGACCCTGTGATTCATTTAATCCGCGCGTCCAAAACCGCAGACGAAGCTCGTGAAGCTTTATTGTCACGCCCTTGGGATTTAGGCAATGTGAGCGCGATGTTAGCAGAAGCGGGTGTCGACGCTTCTCGTCCAGATGGTTTAGGCAAAGAATTTGGTATTCATGATGGCAAATATTATTTATCCGATGAACAAGCTCGCGCCATTTTAGATTTACGCTTACAGCGTTTAACGGGCTTAGAATATGATAAAATTGTTAGCGAATACAAAGAGTTGCTAGTTGAAATTGCAGAGTTGTTGCATATTTTAACAAGCTCTGTGCGCTTAAAAGAAGTGTTACGCGAAGAATTAGAAGTCGTAAAAGAAAACTTCAATGACGCCCGCCGTACAGAAATTACCAGTGCATCTGGGGATATCAATTTAGAAGATTTAATTGCACCAGAAGATGTTGTCGTGACGCTTTCTCATGAAGGCTATGTGAAATATCAACCTTTAGCGGATTACGAAGCGCAACGCCGAGGCGGTAAAGGTAAATCCGCTACTAAAATGAAAGATGAAGATTTCATTGAACGTTTATTAGTCGCGAATACTCATGACAGTATTTTATGTTTCTCAAGTCGTGGTCGTACTTACGCTCTTAAAGTGTATCAATTACCGCAAGCAAGCCGTGGCGCTCGTGGTCGGCCAATTGTGAATATTTTACCGCTGGAAGAAAATGAACGCATTACCGCTATTTTACCAGTTTCTAATTTTGACGGTGAACAATACATCTTTATGGCAACAGCCGGTGGCGTTGTGAAAAAAGTTGCCTTAAGTGCCTTTAGTAAAATTCGTGCTAATGGCTTAATCGCCTTAAATTTACGCGATGAAGATGAGTTAGTTGGCGTGGACATTACCAATGGCGATAACGAGATTATGCTCTTTACAGCCCAAGGTCGTTGTGCAAGATTCCATGAAAGTCAAATTCGCGCTATGGGACGTACTGCAACAGGTGTTCGCGGGGTGAAATTAGCCTTAGCTGAAGAAATCGATGAAACAGACATTGAAGATTTGAGCGAAGATGAACAAGAAAGCTTAGATCTCAATATTGATAAAGTTGTTTCATTGGTGGTACCAAAAGGTAATGGGGCAATTCTCACCGTGACAGAAAATGGTTATGGTAAACGTACAGAATTAGCCGAATATCCTGCGAAATCACGAAATACGAAAGGCGTAATTGCAATTAAAACCAGCGAACGTAATGGTAAAGTTGTTGCCGCAACGCAAGTAGATGAATGTGATCAAATTATGCTTATTACCAATGCAGGAACATTAGTTCGTACTCGCGTAAGTGAAGTCAGCATCATTGGCCGAAACGCTCAAGGCGTACGTTTAATTCGCACAGTATCTGACGAATTAGTCGTTAGCGTGGAACGTATTTGTGATAGCGATGATGATGAAGCAGAAGCGGAAGACGCAACAGCTTTAGAAAATTGCGCTGAATAAATTAACTTTTACCGCACTATTTTTTAGTGTGGTATTTTTTTGGATTAAAAATGGAAAAAAATTTACTTTCTTTACATTTATTATGTGCTTTTATCAGTTTATTGCTGTTAATTATTCGTGGCAGAATGCAATATAAAGGCAAAAATTGGCGTAAAAATTTATTATTGCGCAAAATGCCTTTGTTTTCAGATTGCGGATTACTTGTCACAGGCGTGGCTTTAATTTTCCTCACAAAGGTTGGTTTTAGTTGGTGGATTTTAGTCAAACTAGGCTTAGTTGTAGAATATATTTTATTTTCAAGAAAATATTTCGAGCAAAATACCTCTGACGCCAAAAGCAATAATCGCTATCTTTTAGCCTTATTGTGTTTATCCAGTGCGGTATTATTAAGCTATTACCATTAAAAATATTAAAAAAGCGAACTTTTAAGGTTCGCTTTTTTTATCTCGCGCCGAAAAAAAGGCGCTTATTTTTTCTGAGAAGGGGTTAAATGACGATGGAATAAATCTTGCGCGCGCTGATTTTCAGGCCGGCCTAACAGATTATTTTCCTGCGGATAAATAATGCGAGGGGTAACAAAAATAATCAGCTCACGCTTTTGATGACGTTCACCTTCTTTACGGAACAAATATTTAATGAGTGGCACATCGCCTAAAAAAGGGACTTTTTGCACATAGTTGGTCACAGTGTCATGAAAAATCCCACCTAAAACAATGGTTTCACCGTTATGAGCTAAAACTTGCGTATCAATTTCTTGTTTTTCGATGGCAACAAATTCATTTTTACCAATTTTTGCTTGTTCTCCTGGCGTATTTTGCGTAATTTTTAAATCCATTAAAATTTTATTATTTTTAGCAATTTGTGGCGTCACTTCTAAACTTAAAACCGCATCTTTAAATTGCACTTCTTGCGTGTCATTTTTACCCGTCACGACATAAGGCAATTCCGTCCCTTGTTCAATTTTTGCTTGGCGTTTGTTGGTCGTCATCAGTTTTGGGCTGGCAATAATTTCAACGGAATTTTCTTTTTCTAGGGCAGAAAGTTCTAAATCTAATAAACGCCCATTAATTGTCGCAAGCTGTAAAGTCATCGCGCCCGCAGGGTTTGCGGTACCTAAATTGACGTTTAAATTATTGGCAAGCATATTAGGAAAATTACTTTCTAACATGCCATTAAAGCCGTGACTTGGGCTTAAGGAATTCGGTTTCATTGCGGGCGATTTATCAAATAAGCCCCAACGAACCCCCATTTCTTGCAAGCTTAAATCATTCATGGTCACAATGCGTGCTTCAATAACAATTTGCGGTAGGGCTTTATCTAAATTTTGCACGAGTTTTTGTACTTTTTTAAAATCTTCAAGATGACCTTGCAACATCAGTTGATTACTACGCTCGTCCGCAGAAAGCATATTAGCGGGTAATAAATCTTTTAATTTTTCAACTAAATCAGTGGCTTTAGCATGATGTACTTGCAAGCTGTAAAGATTTTTTAATGGGCTGTTTTCGTTTCCATTTTCTTCCGTAATAACTTGATCGAGCATATTTTTTGCTTGTGAAAAAAAAGGGTTGCTGTCACGAGCAAAGGTCGCAGTAGTTAAAAAAAATACACAAAATAAACAAAAATAACGCATAAAGTTAGGACTCCTTTGCGGGGGCTAATTGAGAAAGATCCAGTTGCCAAACACTTTCAGCCCATAAAAATTGCTGATTTTCCTTGTTTTCGCTGTCTTTTTCTAACTGCAAAGAAACTAAGGATAAAGGCGGATATTGGCGTAAAAGTTGATGAAAAAATTGATATAAAGCGTTAAAACTGCCCTGCATATTAAGATGCAACACCGGTTTTTCTCCCATGCGCCATTGCAAAGGGTGAAGATGTAATTGCGAGGATTGTTGTTGCAAAATATATTGATCAATCGGCATAAGTTGACGCGCTAAAGCGGGGGTTAATTCTTGCGCAAGTTGCTTTTGTTTTAGCTCTTGCAAGCCTTGCTTGACCTGTTTGAGCGCAAGTTCCGTTTGCTGTTGTTGTTCTTTAAGGGCCAAGCGCTTTTCCTTTAATTCCTGGCCTTGCCAAAGGGGATAGACAAGTAAAAGGAAGGCAAAAAGCACAAAAAGCGCCAGTTTTTGCCAACAAGGATATTGTGCAAAGGGCAGTAATACGGGCGTGATTTTAATAAGCCATTTGTTCATGGCGTGTCCTTTTGTAACGTAAGTAAAAATTCAAAAAAAATCCGCGATTTTTCAGTTTGAAAAGCCGTTAATTTTAATGCGTCAATATTTCGGGCTTGGCGTAAAAACTTTTCGAGAGCGTTAAATTCTTCAGTTTGTATTGCAAAGCCCGTTAAGCGTAAACTGTGGTGATTTAGTACACATTGTTCTAATTCCCCTTGGCTTAAAGGTAATGTTGGAAGCAGAGTTAAAAGCGCTAAACTTTTTTCATTATCCAAGGCTTGTAGAGGCGTATTTTCAAGAAGATTTTCTCGCCCTTGCTTAAGGTTATGTTTCAGTTCATGTAAGAACCGTTGCTTCTCTTCTAAGCGTTGTGTTTGTTGGGTAACCTCTTGATTTATTTCGTTATTATCCCAAAGCAAAGAAAAAACAGCCAAGCAAACACAAAAGAGAAAAAACGTGCTTTGATATAAAAAAGAACGAACCAAGCTAAGACGCAGATGTTCTCGCCAAGGAAATAAATTCATAGATTTCCACATAAGCTACTCAAAATTTTCTATTGGTGTTTCCCATAAAGCGCAGCCTAAAGCCATAAGGGAAAAGGGTTGTGAAACATCTTGCCAATGAACGGGCATTTGCGCTAAAGCTGGGCTGTCTTTTTCACCGAAAAATAAAACTTTTTCTGCTTTGATGTCATATTTTTCGCAAAACTCTTGATAAAGACTTAAAGCGTCGCCTTGATTTTTTTGTAAAATTAAGCATTTCATGGGTTGTTCAAGAAAAGCCAGTGCGAAATCTTGAGTTTGGTATAAACAAAGCACGTTATATAAATGTGGCGAACGTTCTTCTTTCGGTAAAAGATAGGCAAAAGCATAATGCAAAACATTGCTGGCACAATCTAATACATCGAGTTTAAAGGGCTGAAAACTTGCGCGATATTCACGGGCAAGAGATTTCACGATAGCAAAAAGATCAATGCGAATGCCTTTATTATGAGGTAAATCGGCCATAATAAAATCAAACCACACATCATCTAAGGGAACGGGTAAATCATTTTTTAACGCCAACATACATTGCATTTCCGCCTCTCTTGCTTGAGTTGTGGGCGGAAAAATTAAAGTTCGATGTAATAACTTATGCGGTAAAATTGCGGTAATAAATTTAAGTTTAGGCGTTTTTTTTATTTTTAAACTAGAACAAATAGCACGTTGTAATTCCGCCAAACTAGGGTTGAAACTGCTATAAAAATGGCATTGTTCGCTTGGGTCTAGCCAGGCAAAATGCCAGTGCATTTTTTCACTCGCACCGAAAATTTGTGGCATTTTCCAAACACCAATTTGTAAGGTCGGCTTTTTATGTATACTTAACATCCTTTAAACTCCCTATCTTGATATGAAAAAAAAGCTAATTTGGTTAAAAAGTCATTTCCCCCTTTAGATTTAGGCTGTGAAACTTTATACTTAGGCGCTGATTTTGAAGAATTTGATATTTACTGCACGACACAAGAGAGAAATTTACGATGCGGATCGCAAAACTGATTTTAAGTAGCGTATTAACGCTCATATTCCTAGGTAGCATAGCGGGAGCCATTCTTTTTTATGAAATAAAAAAAGATTTGCCCGATGTTGAAAGTTTAAAAACGGTGGAATTAAAGCAACCTATGCAAATTTTTACCGCCGATCATCAATTAATTGGTGAAATTGGCGAACAACGCCGTATTCCCGTGCCTTTGGAAGATATTCCTAAAGGTTTAATTGACGCGCTTATTGCAACGGAAGATAGCCGTTTTTATGAGCATTTTGGTTTAGACCCCGTGGGGATTATGCGCGCTCTTAGCGTGGCTATTGCTCAAGGTGGGGCAAGACAAGGGGCGAGTACCATTACTCAGCAAGTGGCGCGAAATTTCTTTTTAACGCGAGAAAAAACCTTAATTCGTAAAGTGAAAGAAGCTATTTTAGCGATAGAAATTGAGCAACATTTAACAAAAGATGAAATTTTAAATTTATATTTAAATAAAATTTATTTAGGAAATCGTGCATACGGGGTAGCCGCAGCCGCTCAAACTTATTTTGGTAAGAAATTAAATCAACTGACTTTATCTGAAATGGCGGTGATAGCCGGTTTACCTAAAGCACCTTCCACTTTAAACCCAGTTTATTCGGTAAAACGTGCAGAAGAACGCCGTAATGTGGTGTTGGGTCGAATGCTAGAAATGAATTTTATTGATAAAGCCCAGTACGAACAGGCGAAAGCTGAGCCGATTATGTCTCATTATCATGGCGTGAAACTGGCTTTCCACGCTGATTATGTCAGCGAAATGGTACGCCAAGAAATGGTGAAACAATTCGGTGAAGAAGAGGCCTATACAAAAGGTTATAAAGTTTATACGACCATTTTATCGAAGGATCAAAAAGCGGCACAAAACGCCGTTCGCGAAAATTTAATTGCTTATGATATGCGCCATGGTTATCGCAAACCGGCTTATTTATGGAAAGAAAATGAAACGCCATGGAGCGAAAATAAAATTCAAAATTATTTAAAAGGTCTATACAATGCCACCCCATTTGTTCCTGCGGGCGTTTTAGCAAAACAGGCGGATGAGAGCTTGTTATTGTTATTAGCCAATGGCGAAAAAGTGACGCTAAATAAATCCGCTCAAGCTTGGGCGAAAAAGCATAAGCCTCAAGTGGGCGATTTAATTTGGATTCGTCAAGTAAAAGGCAATTGGCAATTAGGACAAATACCTGAGGCGAATTCTGCGTTAGTGTCATTAAATAGTGATGATGGGGCTATTGAAGCTTTAGTTGGTGGTTTTAGTTTTTCACAAAGTAAATTTAACCGCGCAACCCAAGCTTTAGTGCAAGTCGGCTCGGTGATTAAGCCCTTTATTTATGCGGCAGCCTTTGATCGTGGTTTAACCTTGGCGACGTTATTGCAAGACAGCCCATTGATTTTAAAACAAGAAGGGCAAGCAGACTGGCGTCCGCTTAACTCGCCAAATCGCTTTGATGGCCCAATGCGTATTCGTAAAGGATTAGGGCTGTCTAAAAATATGATTGCAATTCGTACGATAAAAATGGCGGGCATTCCTTTTACAGGGGAATTTTTGCAACGCTTTGGTTTTAAACCTAATCAATATTTTGCCAGTGCGTCTTTAGCTTTAGGTACGGCTTCTTTTACGCCTTTAGAGTTGGCGCGCGCTTATGCCGTCTTGGATAATGGAGGTTTTTTAATTGATCCTTATTTAATTGCCAAAATTGAAGATAATAACGGCAATGAAATTTTTAGCGCTCAACCAAAATTAGCTTGTCCAACGTGCGATAACATTCCCGTTATTTATGATGAAACGCAAAAAATTGATGCATTACAAGAAGATACTGCAAATAGCGAGATTATCGATGACGAAGGCGTGCAAGCTGGAAATGCCATTCAAGACTTAAATGATGGGCAAGATATTAAAGATATTACGCCTGTTGATGACGAAATGGTCGAGCAAGGTGCTTTACGAACCTTGCAGTTACAAGGCTTGAAAGCGTTAGATCCTTATTCCGCGAATTTTATGCAAGAAGCACAAGCAAAAAATAAAGCAGAGCTTCAAAAAGCGCAAGAAGAAGCAAGTCAATATGCCCCACGCGTTTTAGATGGCGGGGTTGCTTTCCTATTGCGTAGTGCATTAAATACAGCAATATATGGGGAAACGGGGCAAAATTGGTTAGGAACAAGCTGGCGTATTCGTCAAAGCATTAAACGCAGTGATTTAGCGGGTAAAACGGGAACAACCAACCAAAACAAAGTTGCTTGGTATGCAGGATTTGGTGCTAATATTACCACTGCAATTTATATTGGTTTTGATAATAATGCTCGCAATTTAGGACGTGGCGAATACGGCGCAAGTGCAGCGATGCCAGCTTGGGTTGAGTATATGAAAACGGCCTTAAAAGATGTGCCAGAACGTCAACTACCTTTGCCAAGTAATATTATTACACGTCAAATCGATCCTGAGTCAGGGCTTCTTGCCTCACCAGGAGAAAAAGGGTTACGCGAATACTTTATTAAAGGAACAGAACCTAAACGTATTTTTGTACCGCAAAATCGAGGTTATTTACCTTCAATGAGTACAGAGCCTGATACAAGCAATTCTTTGCAACAAGAAGAATTATTTTAAACACCTCGCACCGCTTTAGCGGTGCCTTTATTTTTTAACAAAAGGAAACTTATGCTAAGTTATCGCCACAGTTTTCACGCAGGCAATCATGCCGACGTGCTAAAACATATTGTTTTAATGTTAACCATTGAAAGTTTACAGCAAAAAGAAAAAGGCTTTTATTATTTAGATACGCACGCAGGCGTGGGCTTATATCGTTTAATGAGTGCAGAAGCGCAAAAAAATGCTGAATTTGATACAGGTATTGGGAAACTTTGGGATCGCCAAGATTTACCGAAAGATGTGCAAAAATATGTAGATATGATTAAAAAAATTAATCATAACAAACCGCAATTACGTGAATATGCAGGTTCACCGCTTATCGCTGCAGAAATGTTAAGAGCGCAAGATCGTGCATTATTAACAGAATTGCACCCAAGCGATTACCCATTATTACGTCAAAATTTTCGTCATTACAAAAATGTCACCACGAAACGAGATAATGGTTTTCAGCAAGTAAAAGCCACCTTACCGCCGAAAGAGCGTCGAGGCTTAGTGTTAATTGATCCGCCATATGAACTTAAAGAAGATTATCAGTTGGTGGTAAAAGCCATTGAAGAAGGGTATAAACGTTTCGCAACGGGCGTTTACGCGATTTGGTATCCTGTGGTGCGCCGTTCTTATATTAAACATATGGTGAAAGCCTTAGAAGAAACCGGCATTCGCAAAATTTTACAAATCGAATTAGCGGTTCGTCCCGATACCGACCAACGCGGTATGACAGCAAGCGGAATGATTGTCATCAATCCACCTTGGCAGTTAGAAAAACAAATGAAAGATATTTTACCTTACTTAAATAAAACCTTAACGCCAGAAGGCACAGGAAGCTGGAAAGTCAGTTGGATTACGCCAGAGTAAGAAAGTATTTAAAGGGAAACGGTTTCGCACCGAAAAAAAGCCCTCACTTAAGGACGCAAGTCTTGCGTCCGTTTTTTCCTAATAAATCTCGTCTATTTAAAATCAACGAATTGAATTTTAGAGCATTAAAATGAGTATTTTTACATCAATTATTATTATCGGATTACTTATTTCCATTAGTGCGGTTATTTCATCGGCGGAAATCTCTTTAGCCGGCGCCCGTAAAATGAAATTACAAGCCTTGGCAAATGAAGGTAATGAACGCGCAAAAGAAGTTTTAGCCTTGCAATCATCACCAGGGCGATTTATTACGGTGGTGCAAATTGGCTTAAATATGGTGGCGATTTTAGCCGGGGTGATTGGTGAAAGCACCTTAACGCCTTTTTTTGAACAACTATTTACGCCTTATATGAGCGCTAAAATGGCGCAAAATTGTGGCAGTTGGCTTTCCTTTATTTTAGTGACCACCAGTTTTATTTTGCTGGCGGATTTAATTCCTAAACGCATTGCCATGAGTTACCCTGAGCCAACCTCTTTGCGTACTGTGCGTATTATGCAAGTGAGCATTTTTTTATTAAAACCTATCGTGTGGGTTTTAGATAGTATTGCAAATGGCTTTTTTAAACTTTTCCATATTTCAACGGTACGCGAAGAAAATTTAACTTCAGAAGATATTGTTGCATTAGTAGGCGCAGGCGCAAAAGCGGGGGTGGTGAAAGAGCAAGAACAATATTTAATTGAAAATATTTTCGATATGCAAGAGCGCACGGTCACCTCGTCAATGACAACCCGTGAAAGTATTGTGTTTTTAGAACGCCATTTTACGCGCGAACAAGTCATTACAACCATTAAAAACAATCCCCATCCGAAAGTGCTGATTTGCGATCAAAATGTGGATAACATTTTAGGTTATGTGGATACGCACAATTTATTGACCTATTATTTGCAATCGGAAGATACCTCACTGGTCGATCCTACGTTATTGCGTAAAGTTTTATTTATTCCTGACACGCTTTCTTTATATGAAGTGTTAGAAATTTTTAAATCGGCAGGGGATGATTTTGCCGTGATTGTGAATGAATATGCTTTGGTTGTGGGCATTATTACCTTAAAAGATGTAATGAATATTGTGATGGGGGAATTGGTTTCCAACGAAGAAGAGCAGATCGTACGCCGTAATGAAAACTCTTGGTTAATTGATGGTGCAACGCCACTTGAAGATGTGATGCGCGCTTTAGATATTGATAGTTTCCCACATCATGAAAATTATGAAACCATTGCGGGCTTTATGATGTATAGCCTTCGCAAAATACCAAAGAAAACGGATTTCGTTTTATATGACCGTTATAAATTTGAAATTATCGATACGGATAATTTTAAAATTGATCAATTGATGGTGTCTTTGCGTGAAGATGTTTTAGAGCCAAATAAACCAAACCAATAAGAGATAAAAAGTCACTCGCGCTGAAAAAAAGTCAAATTTTCGGTGCGAGTGATTTTTTTTTGTTAAATGAAAGAAAAAAATGTGCTTAATATCACATTTTTTTCTTTATGTATTCACTATAATGCCGAAACGTATTTGTTAAAAGAAGAACAAAGAGGATGTCAAAATGGATAAAAAATTACGTCAAGCGGCATTAGATTTTCATGAATTTCCTGTTCCAGGAAAAATTGCCGTCACACCAACCAAACCTTTAGCTACACAACGTGATTTAGCTTTAGCATACTCGCCAGGTGTTGCAGAACCATGTTTAGCCATTCAAAAAAATCCTTTAGATGCCTATAAATATACTGCAAAAGGTAATTTAGTTGCGGTAATTTCTAACGGTACCGCCGTGTTAGGTTTAGGAAATATTGGCGCACTGGCAGGTAAACCTGTTATGGAAGGTAAAGGCGTATTATTTAAAAAATTCGCAGGCATCGATGTTTTCGATTTAGAAGTCAACCAATTAGACCCAGATAAATTTATTGACGTGGTCAGTGCGCTAGAACCAACATTTGGTGGCATTAACTTAGAAGATATTAAAGCGCCAGAATGTTTTTATATTGAGAAAAAACTTCGCGAAAAAATGAATATTCCAGTGTTCCATGATGACCAACATGGGACAGCAATTATTTCCGCAGCGGCTGTTTTAAACGGTTTGCGCATTGTGAATAAAGATATTAGCCAAGTAAAACTCGTTGCCTCAGGCGCAGGTGCGGCAGCCATTGCTTGCTTAAATTTATTAGTTTCTTTAGGTATGACTCGAGAAAATATCACAGTGTGCGATACAAAAGGGGTAATTTATAAAGGCCGTGATGAAAAAATGCCTGAAAGCAAAGCCCTTTATGCCATTGATGATAATGGCAATCGTAGTTTAGCCGATGCCATTGATGGGGCGGATATTTTCCTTGGCTGTTCAGTTGCCGGTGCTTTAACGCAAGATATGGTAAAAAGCATGGCACGCGACCCATTAATTTTAGCTTTGGCAAATCCAGAGCCTGAAATTTTACCGCCTTTAGCGAAAGAAGTGCGTCCTGATGCCATTGTTTGTACAGGACGTTCAGATTTCCCTAACCAAGTGAATAACGTACTTTGTTTCCCATTTATTTTCCGTGGCGCATTAGATGTAAGCGCAAGCACCATTAACGAAGAAATGAAACAAGCGGCGGTTCATGCTATTGCAGATTTAGCTTTAGCGGAACAAACAGAAGAAACAAGTTCGGCTTATGGCGATGAAAATCCAAAATTTGGCCCAGAATATATTATTCCGCGTCCATTTGACCCACGTTTAATTGTGAAAATTGCACCAGCAGTTGCGCAAGCGGCCATGGATACTGGGGTTGCAAAACGTCCAATTGAAGATATGAATGAATACATTGAACGCTTAACGCAGTTTGTGTATCAAACCAATCTCTTTATGAAACCGGTCTTTACAAAAGCGAAAGAAGTGAAAAAACGCGTGATTTTAACCGATGGTGAAGAACGCCGTATTTTACATGCCGTGCAAGAATGCGCGACCTTAGAAATTGCAATGCCTGTTTTATTAGGACGTACTAGAATTATTTTAGATAAAATTCAACAGCTTGGCCTACAAATCGAAGAAGGCAAAGATTTTGAAATTATTGATATTGAAAATAACCCATACTTTGAAGAATGCTGGCAAGGTTATTATAAAAAATTAAACCGTAGCGGTATGACCGTGTCTGGGGCAAAACGTAAAATGATGCAAAATCCAACGGCCTTAGGTACACAATTACTTGAATTGGGCAAAGCTGACGCGATGTTGTGCGGGTTAGTTGGGCCATTTGGGTCACATTTATCCGCAATTGAAGAAATTAACGGTAAAGCCAATAATATTATGGCAACGCTTAATGGGGTGATTTCGCCTAATCAAAACCTCTTTATTGCCGATAGTTTTGTTAACGAAAATCCAACGGCACAAGAAATTGCCGATATTGCGATTATGTCCGCCCATGAATTGCAGAATTTTGGTATTGAACCACAAATTGCTTTGGTTTCTCATTCTAATTTCGGCACCATTAAAGACGCCAATGCACGAAAAATGCGCGAAGCATTACAATTAGTGCGTGAGCAAGCGCCAGATTTAATTATTGATGGGGAAATGCATTGTGACGTGGCTTTACAACCAGACATTCGCAAAGAAATTATGCCAGATAGCCCGTTAAAAGGTTCGGCAAATTTATTGATTATGCCAACAATGCAATCTGCTCGCATTAGCCTTAACTTACTTCAAGGTATCGCAGCAGGTTCAACAGTTGGGCCAGTTTTGATGGGAACGAAAAAATCGGCTCATATTTTAACGCCAGTATCTTCTGTTCGTCGCATTATCAATATGATTGCTATTGCCGCGGCAAAAGCGCAAGATTAGTTTTCACTGCGCCTTAGTTGAAAAAAAGCTCGCGCCGAAAAAAAGTCAACTTTTCGGTGCGAGCTTTATTTTTATGAGCGATTTTGTTCTTCAAACAAGAAACCACCGCTTTGATGTTGCCATAATTTCGCGTAAAGTCCGCCTTTTGCCAATAATTCTTGGTGCGAACCTTGCTCAATAATACAACCCTGATCTAAGACAATTAAACGATCCATCGCCGCAATCGTAGAAAGACGATGAGCAATCGCAATAACGGTTTTGTTTTCCATCATTTTATCCAAGTTTTCTTGAATAGCGATTTCTACTTCTGAGTCTAAGGCGCTGGTGGCTTCATCGAGAATTAAAATCGGCGCATCTTTTAACATGACACGAGCAATGGCAATACGTTGACGTTGTCCGCCAGAAAGTTTTACCCCTCGTTCGCCCACATGAGCATCAAAACCTCGGCGACCTTTGGCATCAGTTAAACTTGGGATAAAGTCTGAAGCCTTCGCTTTTTCTGCCGCTAAAAGAATTTCCGCTTCGCTGGCATTTGGGCGACCATACATAATATTTTCGCGCACACTGCGATGTAAAAGTGAGGTATCTTGTGTCACTAAACCAATCTCAGCGCGTAAACTTTCTTGCGTAACGGCATTAATATTTTGCCCATCAATACAAATTGTGCCAGATTGAGGTTCGTAAAAACGCAATAATAAATTAACAATGGTTGATTTTCCCGCACCAGAGCGACCAATTAAACCAACTTTTTCCCCCGCTTTAATATGTAAATTAAAATCTTTTAAAAGCGGTTTGTTGTCATAAGCAAAATGAACATGTTCAAAACAAATATCGCCATCTTTTACCACTAAGCCTTTTGCATTGGCTTTATCGACAATGTTATGGGGTTTTGAAAGGGTATTCATACCATCGTTAACCGTACCGATATTTTCAAATAAACGAGCCGATTCCCACATAATCCAACGAGAAAGGCTATTTACGCGTAAAGTCATCGCAATGGCCGTAGCAATAGCCCCGACGGCCAGAAACCCTTTGCCCCAAAGCCACACACTTAAACAAGCCGTATTTAAAATTAAAAGCACATTATTGGCGTAAGTTAAGCTATCTAAAAAAGTCGCAAGACGCATTTGTTTATGAACGGTTTGCATAAATTCTTGCATAGAGCGTTTGGCATAATCCGCTTCTCTTGAGGCATGAGAGAATAATTTTACCGTGGCGATATTCGCATAAGCGTCCGTAACACGGCCGGTCATTAAAGAACGCGCATTGGCTTGTTCTTGTGAAGTTTTAGAAAAGCGCGGAATAATGACATATAAAATGCTCACAAAAAGCACAATCCATAAAATAAAAGGCACTAAAAGCCAACTGTCTAAAGAAACTAAAATCACCCCTGAAGTAATAAAATACACAGAAATGTAAACCATAATATTGGCGATAGTTAAAACACTGTCGCGCACCGCCAGCGCCGTTTGCATCACTTTGGCAGAAACGCGTCCTGCAAATTCATCTTGATAAAAACTTAAACTTTGCCCAAGCATTAAACGGTGGAAATTCCAACGTAAACGCATAGGGAAAACCCCTTGTAAGGTTTCAAGGCGTGTGGTGGTAGAGAAGAACGACCAAAAAACGCTCACCACAAGTACCCCTGCCATGGCCCATAATAAAGTGCCTTTTTCTTGCCATAATTGTGTTGGCGTAAAGGTTCCCATCCAATCAATTAACACGCCCATAAATTGGAATAAAAGCGCTTCAATAATACTGGTTCCCATAGAAAGAAAAGCCAACAACAAAATCCAACCTTTCATACCATCTAAACTCGACCAAATAAAGGCAAAAAGTCCGTTATTAGGCGTTTGCGGGGCTTTTTCAGGGTAGGGATTTATGCGGTTTTCAAACCAGCTAAAAATGCGATCAAAAAGATTCAATCCTTCTCTCCTTATTTTCTCATGATTCAATTTTTACAAAGCTCGGCATTATAGCAGATTGACAAAAGAATGTTTAAAAGCGAAGTATTGAGAGAGGTGGCGTGCAAAATGGTTTTTTTATTGGCTTTTTAGTAAAAATCTTGTATCTTGCATCAACTTAAAACAAAATCTCTTTTAATTCTCAACTTCATTTAAGGAGCAAGCATGAAAGCTTTGTATATTTTATTAGGATTTCTTTCTTTAGCTCTTGGTATTTTGGGCATAGCACTTCCTGTTTTGCCTACCGTGCCATTTTTACTATTAACCTTATTTTTCTTTGCCAAAGGCTCCGAACGTTTACATAATTGGTTTCTTAGCACAAACATCTACAAAAAACATTTAAAAACCTTTCAAGAGCAAGGCGCTTTAAGTAAAAAATCTAAAATTTGGATTTTAAGTTTAGCTACGGTTATGCTTGTTGCCGGATTTATTTTCACGCCAGTTGTTTGGGCGAAAGCCTTAATTGTTGTTATGTTATTGCTTAAATATTGGTATTTCTTCTTTAAAATCAAAACAGTGGAAACAAGAGTTGCTTAAAGATGAGTGAATTAACGGACGAAAATTTATTTAAACAAGCTATGCAAGGGGTTAAGCCTTTTGCACAAAATCATTATGTCCCACCACGCAAAGAAAAAGTCAAAAAACAATATTTGCGTGACGTGCGCGAAACAGAAGATGCCTTATTTTTCTTTTCCGATGAATACGAACCCTTATTAAACGATGAGGAAAAAGTAAAATATTTACGCGCGGGCGAAGATAGCCATTTATTAAAACAATTGCGTCGTGGGGATTTTTCACCGCAAATTTTTTTAGATTTACACGGCTTAACGCAAAAAGATGCAAAATTAGAACTCGCCAGCTTGTTATTAGCTTGCGAACGTGAACATTTATATTGCGCAAGCATTATGACAGGCTACGGCACTTTCACATTAAAGCGTCAAATTCCACGTTGGTTGGTTCAACATCCTAAAGTACGTGCCTTGCATCAAGCCCCCAAAGAATGGGGTGGCGATGCAGCCATTTTGGTTTTATTAGACGACTAAATCAGATCGCCTTAAGGCGATCTTTTTTTTCGGCGCGAGTGAGTGTTTAAAAAGAGCGAGAAAAGTTTAGGAAAAAATTTAACAAAAGCTCAAGAAAGGAAGACCTTAGTTTTCCTTTTTTTCTACATCAGCAAGCGTATTAAAATTTTCAAAAGCTTGCCCATCATGAAACTTAACGGCCAGCGCATGATTTTCTTGCATAAATTTTAATAAACGCCGTTCGCCTTGAGCGAGAAATTGCGCTAATTTCGGCGCGAGAGACCTGTGCATTAAACAAAAAGTAGGGTGAGCGCGAACCTCATCGCAAGCATAAGCTAAAAGAGCGTTCTTTTCTTGGCATGCTTGAAAAAGACGTTGAGCTAAATTTAAAGGTAAGAAAGGGCCGTCACAAGGCACAAAAAGCACAAAAGGTAGCAGGCTTTGCTCTAAACCGCTTAACATTCCGCTTAAAGGCCCTTGAAAGCCTTTTAACTCATCACAAAACACGGGAAAACCAAAAGCTTGATAGCGTTCTAAATTGCGATTAGCGTTAATAGCAAGGCGAGCCACTTGCGGGCGTAAACGTTCAGCACAATGTAAACATAAAGGTTTCTGTTTAAATAAAATCAATCCCTTATCTTCCCCTTGCATACGTCGAGCTAATCCGCCGGCTAAAATCACGCCTTGAATTTTATTTTCCATTTAATTTTTACTCCAATTCCAGTATGATGTCGAATCTGCGTTAAATCATAAGGAAAAGCCTATGAAATGTCATCGTTTAAATGAAGTATTAGAACTTTTGCAACCCTATTGGCAACAAAATCCCGAATTAAACTTAATGGAAATTTTACAAAAGATTGCTCAAGAAAGCGGGTTTGAGAAGCCCTTATCTCAACTTTCAGACGAAGTGATTATTTATCACTTAAAAATGTATGGGAAAGAGAAAGATGCGCCAATTCCAGGCCTGCAAAAAGATTATGAAGAAGATTTTAAAAGTGCCTTGCTAAAAGCACGCGGTATTATTAAATAAAAGGAAAAATTATGAAAAAATTATTATTTGTTTTAGCCAGTTTCTTGGCGTTTCATCAAGCTCAAGCTCAAACCTACGAAACTTTAGACAGAAGTCCTTCGGCAAAACCAGAAGTGTTGGAATTTTTCTCTTTTTATTGCCCACATTGTTATGATTTTCAATATGTTTATAAAATCCCAGAAAAAATTGAAGAATCTTTACCAAAAGGCGTTGAATTTAAGCAATATCATGTGTCTTTTTCAGGGCCACGAGGTGCATTCTTAACGCGTGTTTGGGCTTTAGCGAATGTATTAGGCGTGCAGGATAAAGTTCGCGAGCCATTATTTGATGTTGTGCGTAAAGCGGCTAAGGCGCGTGATGCGCAAGCACCAACCTTAGAAGATGTACAGGCGATTTTTCTGAATGCGGGCGTTACTCAAGAAGAATTTAATGCAATAAACAGTTTTGCGGTGAGCGCGATGTTTAATAAACAAGAAAAATTAGCGGAAATTTTAAATGTACAAGGCGTTCCAGATTTTTATGTCAATGAGAAATATCGCTTAAATCCAGAAGGTATGCCAAGAACGCCGACAGGTTTTGTAAATGGTTATGTAGAAACTGTAAAGGATTTATTGCAAAAATAGCAAAAAACTGTTTTAATGCGTCCCCGCATTTTTTTATAACACATCGAGGAAGATATGGCTGAAAGTTTTAGCGTTACTCGTCGTTATTTCGACGATAAAAATTATCCACGTGGTTTCGCTCGTCACGGCGACTACACCATCAAAGAAGCTCAAGTTTTAGAACAGTTAGGTCAAGCATTTCGTGCTTTAGATTTAGGTGAAAGAGAGCCTGTTACAGAAGAAGAAAAATCTTTCGTAGCATTCTGTCGTGGTGAACATCCTGCAGAAACCTTCTTTGAAAAAGTATGGAAAAAATATTGTTCCAATATTTCAACTGCGAAACGTGTTTACACCCTTTCAGGTGTTGTTGCTGATAACGTAGATGAATTTGCTGGCGAATAAACGCAAGCAGGAAAACGGAAAAATGCCCCTTTATGGGGCGTTTTTTTTGCCTGTCATTTAGGTCTCGCACCGAAAAATGGTCAGAAAGGGAAGCGTAGACATAAAAAAAGTGCCACATTAGTGGCACTTAACTTATTTGAAATCTTTATAAAAATTAAAGAGATTCAGTGAATGTACGAGTAATAACATCACGTTGTTGTTCAGCGGTTAAGCTGTTAAAACGTACTGCGTAACCTGAAACACGAATGGTTAATTGTGGATATTTTTCAGGGTGTTCAATCGCGTCTAATAAAGTTTCGCGGTTTAATACGTTAACGTTTAAGTGCTGACCACCTTCAACATTTGCTTCGTGGTGGAAGTAACCATCCATTAAGCCTGCTAAGTTGCGTTTTTGCGCGTCCATATCTTTACCAAGTGCGTTAGGAACGATAGAGAAAGTATAAGAAATACCATCTTTCGCAAAAGCAAATGGAAGTTTAGCCACAGAAGTTAAAGATGCAACCGCACCTTTTTGGTCACGACCGTGCATTGGGTTTGCGCCAGGTCCAAATGGTGCGCCTGCTGGACGACCGTCTGGAGTATTACCTGTTTTTTTACCATAAACAACGTTAGAAGTAATGGTTAATACAGATTGTGTTGGAGTTGCGTTGCGGTAAGTAGGGTGTTTTTTCACTTTGTTCATGAAACGCTCTACTAAGTCACAAGCGATAGCATCAACACGTTCGTCATTGTTACCGAATTGTGGATATTCGCCTTCGATTTCGAAGTCTAATGCCATATTTTCAGCGATAACGTTGCCATCTTTATCTTTAATGTCGCCACGAATTGGTTTCACTTTCGCGTATTTGATAGCCGCTAAAGAGTCCGCTGCAACAGAAAGTCCTGCGATACCACAAGCCATTGTGCGGTAAACGTCACGATCGTGAAGTGCCATTAATGCAGCTTCATAAGCGTATTTGTCATGCATAAAGTGGATGCAGTTTAGAGCAGTCACATATTGTGTTGCTAACCAATCCATTAATTTATCCATGCTTTCCATTACGGTATCGAAATCTAAAACTTCATCTAAAAGAGGTTCAGCTTTAGGACCGATTTGCATACCAGATTTTTCGTCACGACCACCGTTGATTGCGTAAAGCATTGTTTTCGCTAAGTTTGCACGCGCGCCGAAGAATTGCATTTGTTTACCAACAACCATTGGGCTTACACAACAAGCAATTGCGTAGTCATCGTTGTTAAAGTCTGGACGCATTAAATCATCATTTTCGTATTGAACAGATGAGGTATCGATAGAAACTTTAGCACAGAATTTTTTGAATGCTTCAGGTAATTTTTCAGACCAAAGAATGGTTAAGTTTGGTTCTGGAGAAGGACCCATAGTGTAAAGGGTATTTAACATACGGAAGCTGTTTTTGGTAACTAAAGTACGACCATCAACACCCATACCACCGATAGATTCAGTTGCCCAAATTGGGTCGCCTGAGAATAATTGATCGTATTCAGGAGTACGTAAGAAACGAACCATACGTAATTTCATTACTAAATGATCCATTAATTCTTGTGCTTCTTTTTCAGTTAATGTGCCTTCTTTTAAGTCGCGTTCGATATAAATATCTAAGAAAGTTGAAGTACGACCGAAAGACATTGCCGCGCCGTTTTGAGATTTAACTGCAGCTAAATAACCAAAGTAAGTCCATTGGATTGCTTCACGTGCATTTTGTGCAGGACGAGAAATATCGCAACCGTAGTATGCAGCCATTTCTTTCATTTGGCCTAATGCGCGGTGTTGTTCTGCAATTTCTTCACGTAATTGAATGGTGGCTTGTAAGTCTTCGCCAGCTTCTAATCTTGCTTGTAAAGATTTGAATTGAGCGAATTTATCTTTCATTAAGTAGTCGATACCGTAAAGAGCGATACGACGGTAGTCACCGATAATACGACCACGACCGTAAGCATCAGGAAGACCTGTGATTACGCCAGATTTACGGCAACGTAAAATATCTGGGGTGTAAACATCGAATACACCTTGGTTGTGAGTTTTACGGTAATCAGTGAAGATTTGTTCAACTTCAGGTTTTAATTCACGACCATAAACGTCGCAAGAACTTTTCACCATACGGATACCACCGAATGGCATAATTGCACGTTTTAAAGGCGCGTCTGTTTGTAAACCAACGATTTTTTCTAACGCTTGGTCAATGTAACCTGCTTTGTGAGAGGTGATAGTTGACGGAGTATTTGGGTCGATGTCGAAAGGTTCGTGGGTGCTGTTTTCCACTTTGATTTTTTCCATAACATCATTCCAAAGCGTGGTAGTCGCTTCAGTTGCATCCGCTAAGAAAGATTCATCACCTTCATACGGAGTGTAGTTTTTTTGGATAAAATCACGAACGTTGACTTCATTTTGCCAATCGCCGCCTTTAAAGCCTGACCAAGCTTCAATTTGTTGTTCTGTTAATTGAGTCATTGATTTTTCCTAACTTTAATTTAAAAAACTGCGTAGGAAAGAGAACATCTTTCCTACGCAAACGAAACTAATGTGCGTGTGGTTTACTTGTAAAATATTGCACTAAAGCAATACAGAAACCGCCACCGATAAGATTACCTAAGGTAACAGGGATTAAATTTTTAAACACAAAATTTGCGATGGTTAAATCAGCAAACTGGCTTGGCTCAATCCCGATACTTTGCCAAAATTCAACGGCACCAAAGTGTGAAACGATAATGCCCATGGGAATCATAAACATATTGGCAACGCTATGTTCAAAGCCTGAGCCGACAAACATACCAATAGGTAAAATCATAATTAAAACTTTATCTGTTAAGGTTTTGCCCGCGTAGCCCATCCAAACTGCGGCGCACACCATAATGTTACAAAGCATACCTAAACAAAAAGCTTCAAGCCAAGTATGGTGAATTTTATGTTGTGCGGTTTTCAAAATGGTTAAACCCCATTGGCCATGGTCTGCCATAATTTGACCTGCGAACCAAATTAAGGTCACGATAAAGATCGCGCCGAAAAAATTACCGCAATAAACAACAAACCAGTTGCGTAACATTTGCCAGGTTGTAATTTTTCCCGTTACGCGTGCAACAATGGTCATACTTGAAGAGGTAAAGAGTTCTGTCCCCATGACCACAACCATAATTAAGCCTAAGGCGAAAACCATACCGCCGACTAATTTAGTTAAGCCCCAAGAAGCATCCGGTGCGATACCGGTTTGCGTTGTGGTATAAAACACGAACGCTAAAGCAATAAATGCGCCAGAAGAAATGGCAGAAAGAAATGAAAGAAATTGGTTTTTTTTCGCTTTATAGGCCCCAGCATCTTCCCCTAGTGCCGCCATTTGGGTTGGCGATAACATAAATTCGATTACTTTTTCCATAAAATATTCATCGTCCTTGATAAAAATAACGCGCATATTTTAAGTTATCTCAAGGTATTTTCAACCTTAAATACAAAATAAATCGGAAATAAGCAGGAATAAAAAAAGATTTTAGGTGATTGCGCTAATTTGCACACAAACAAATAACAAATTAGTAACAAGTTTTACAACTATGTTAAGAATAAAACTTAACTCGCGCCGAAAAAGTGATTTTTGGTTTAAAAAAAATTCCTTGGGTAAGTGCAGAAAGTTGTCGGTAAATAACTACACAAAAGGTGGAAAATAGCCTATAATTTGGCATTTTCATTTTGACGGAATTAAGTATGTTTGAAATAAATCCATTAAAAAATCAATTAGCGGATCTAAAAGAACGCACGCAGTCCATTCGGGGGTATCTTTGACTTCGACAGTAAAGTTGAACGTTTAGAAGAAGTCAATGCCGAATTAGAACAACCTGATGTGTGGAATGATCCTGCTCGCGCGCAAGCTTTAGGAAAAGAGCGTGCAACCTTAGATGAAATGGTGAAAACAATTCGCCAGTTAGAGCAAGGTTGTGAAGATGTGGAAGGCTTATTGGAATTAGCCTTAGAAGCAGAAGATGAAGCGACCTTTCAAGAAGCCCAAGCGGAAGCTGAGGAACTCGAAAAACAATTAGCGAAGTTAGAATTTCGTCGTATGTTTAGCGGTGAAAACGACCCTAACGATTGCTATTTAGACTTACAAGCAGGCTCAGGTGGTACCGAAGCGCAAGATTGGACAGAAATGTTATTGCGCATGTATTTACGTTGGGCGGAAAGCAAAGGCTTTAAAACGGAATTAATCGAAGCCTCTGATGGTGATGTGGCGGGCGTTAAGTCAGCGACGGTAAAAATTTCGGGTGAATATGCTTACGGTTGGTTGCGAACTGAAACAGGAATTCATCGCTTAGTGCGTAAATCCCCTTTTGATTCAAACAATCGACGCCACACCTCTTTTAGTGCGGCTTTTGTGTATCCAGAGATTAACGATAATATTGAAATTGATATTAATCCTGCCGATTTACGCATTGATGTATATCGTGCTTCAGGGGCGGGTGGTCAGCACATCAATAAAACCGAAAGTGCGGTGCGAATTACGCATTTACCTACAAATATCGTGGTGCAATGTCAAAATGACCGCTCACAACATAAAAATAAAGATCAAGCCATGAAACAATTGCGTGCCAAATTATATGAGCACGAAATGCAAAAGAAAAATGCTGAAAAACAAGCGATGGAAGATTCGAAGTCCGATATTGGTTGGGGCAGTCAAATTCGCTCTTATGTGCTTGATGATGCACGAATTAAAGATTTACGAACCGGCGTGGAAAATCGCAATACCCAAGCGGTGCTCGATGGTGCGCTCGATCCCTTTATTGAAGCGAGCTTAAAAGCTGGGCTTTAATGCACATTCTCATTAATTAAGGAATAACTATGTCAGAACAAAATACAGAATTAGATTTTCACGGTGAAATGGCAGTACGTCGTGAAAAATTACAAAAATTACGCGAAAAAGGCGTGGCCTTTCCAAATACTTTCCGTCGCGACGCGTTAGCACAAGATTTACATACAAAATTTGATGCAAAAGATGCGGAAGAATTAAAAGCGGAAGAAATTGAAGTTGCCGTAGCAGGACGTATTATGACGCGCCGTACTATGGGTAAAGCGACGTTCATTACTTTACAAGATATGTCAGGCCGTATTCAGCTTTATGTGGCAAAAAATAATTTAGCAGAAGGCGTGTATGCTGAAGAAGTAAGCCAATGGGATTTAGGTGATATCGTTGGTGTGAAAGGTGTGCTTTTCAAAACGAAAACAGGCGAATTAACCGTACGCACAAGCGAAGTGCAATTATTAACAAAAGCCTTACGCCCATTACCAGATAAATTCCATGGTTTAGCTGATCAAGAAACACGCTATCGTCAACGTTATTTAGATTTAATTTCTAACGAAGAATCACGTCGTACTTTTGTGATTCGTTCAAAAGTTATTGCAGGTATGCGCGACTACTTCATTAGCAAAGGCTTTATTGAAGTTGAAACCCCAATGTTACATGTTATCCCAGGTGGGGCAGCAGCGCGTCCATTTGTGACCCATCACAATGCATTAGATATTGATATGTATTTACGTATCGCACCAGAACTTTACTTAAAACGTTTAGTTGTAGGTGGTTTTGAACGTGTATTTGAATTAAACCGTAACTTCCGTAACGAAGGGGTTTCTGTTCGTCATAACCCTGAATTTACGATGATTGAATACTATCAAGCTTATGCGGATTATCATGATTTAATGGATAACACCGAAGAATTATTACGTAAATTAGCCTTAGATATTTTAGGTACAACCATTGTTCCTTATGGCGAATATGAATTTGATTTCGGTAAACCATTTGAACGTATTACCATGCACGATGCTATTGTTAAATACGGTAACGGTATTGCCAAAGAAGATTTATATGACATCGCAAAAGCCAGCGCAATTTGTGAAAAATTAGGTATTGAAGTGCAAAAATCATGGGGTTTAGGCTCTATCGTTAATGCTATTTTTGAAGAAGTGGCTGAAGCACATTTAATTCAACCAACTTTCTTAATGGCACATCCTGCAGAAATTTCACCATTAGCTCGTCGTAATGATGAAAATCCAGATGTGACAGATCGCTTTGAATTATTCATTGGCGGTCGTGAAATTGGTAATGGTTTCTCAGAATTAAACGACGCAGAAGACCAAGCTGCACGATTTGACGCCCAAGTTGCGGCAAAAGAAGCCGGCGATGATGAAGCGATGTTTAAAGATGACGATTTCGTGACAGCATTAGAACATGGTTTACCGCCAACAGCGGGTGAAGGTTTAGGTATTGACCGTTTAGCGATGCTTTTTGCTAATGCGCCATCAATTCGTGATGTGATTTTATTCCCAGCAATGAAACACAAAGCTTAATTCCTTTCTTTTTAATGGCTTAGTTTTACGGCTAAGCCTTTTTTCTTTTTTAATACGATGAAACAGCACAGTTTAAAAGATGACAGCCGAGTTGGGAAAATTGAGCAAGTTTTACCGCCCATTGCTTTGCTGGAAAAATTTCCGCTAACAGAAATTGCCTCAGCGACAGTACAAAAAACGCGTCAACAAGCCAGCGCTATTATTCAAGGCAAATCCGATCGCTTATTAGTGGTTATTGGTCCTTGTTCTATTCACGATCCAAAATCCGCTTTAGAGTATGCAGAACGCTTAAAAACGATGCGTCAAAAATTCGGCGCGGAGCTTGAAATTATTATGCGCGTTTATTTTGAAAAACCGCGTACAACCGTAGGTTGGAAAGGCTTAATTAACGATCCTTATTTGAATAATTCCTATGCTTTAAATGATGGATTGCAAATTGCCCGTAAATTATTAACGCAAATTAATGATTTAGGCGTGCCAACGGCGGGGGAATTTTTGGATATGATCACCCCACAATATTTGGCGGACTTAATGAGCTGGGGCGCTATTGGCGCGCGAACCACTGAATCCCAAGTGCATCGCGAATTAGCCTCAGGCTTACCTTGCCCCGTCGGCTTTAAAAATGCCACAAATGGCAGTGTTAAAATTGCATTAGATGCCATTCGCGCGGCGAAATCGCCTCATTCCTTTTTATCGGTGACGAAATTTGGACATTCAGCGATTGTGTCCACCAAAGGGAACGAAGATTGCCACATTATTTTACGCGGTGGCGAAAATGGCACGAATTATGATGAGGTTTCCATCGCTCAAGTGAGTGAACAAATTCGCACAATGGGAAATGTTGCTCATGTGATGGTTGATTTTAGTCACGCCAATAGCCAAAAAGATTTTAAAAAGCAACTCGTGGTTTGCGCCGATGTATGCGCACAAATTGCTCAAGGCTCGCGCCGAATTTTTGGCGTGATGGTTGAAAGCCATTTAAATGAAGGGCGTCAGGATTTAAATTTAACTCAGCCTTTATGTTATGGCCAAAGTATTACAGACGCTTGTTTAGGCTGGGAAGATAGCGCGCAATTATTAGCAAATTTAGCGCAAGCGGTAAAAGCGCGCCGAGGAAATTTCGCTTAAAATTGATTATCCCTTGATAAAAAAAGCACTCGCACCGAAAATAAGACGTTGGTTAGAGTGCTTTTTTGTTGAAAAAATCAGCAAACACAAAGTGACAAAAGATTATTTTTTATTCTGTGATCTTTATCACGATAGTACGGAGTGGATTTTATTATAATATGTTCGTTTCTAATAGGTTATTACCTAAAATGAAGTGCTAAGATTCATTTTTTATCTGCATTTTCTTTTATTCTGAGAAGTTGTGGATTTTTTTTATCACTTAAAGTTAAGGAGTCGATATGACTATCGGGATCATCATTGCAACCCACGGTTGTGCAGCAGAAGAGTTGCGCAAGACCACAGAAATGCTCATAGGTGAGCAAGAGAACGTTGCTACAATTGATTTTGTCCCAGGTGAAAATGCCGAAACCATTATGGGCAAATATCAAGAAAAATTAAGTGGCGAACTTTCTTGTTGCGACACCATTTTATTTTTAGTGGATACTTGGGGCGGCAGTCCTTTTAATGCTGCAAACCGTATTGCGGAAGGCAAAGATAATATGGATATTGTAACTGGTGTGAATGTGCCAATGTTGGTGGAAACCTTTATGGGCCGAGATGATGAGCCAAGTTTACAAGAATTAGTCGAAATTGCCCTTGAAACAGGTCGCATGGGCGTGCGAGCTTTAAAATTTGAGGAAGTAAAAACTGTCGCAAAAGAGGTTGCAGAGCCTGTACAACAAGTTGCACCACAAGCGGTGGCTTCCCAAAAAGAAGGCAATTTAGTGGTCGGTTTAGCGCGTATTGATGACCGTTTAATCCATGGACAAGTGGCTACGCGTTGGACAAAAGAAAGTAAAGTGAAACGCATCGTGGTGGTGAATGATGAAGTGGCTAAAGATAGCGTACGCACGGCCATGTTAAAATCCGTTGCGCCACCAGGGGTGACCGCTCATGTGGTGAATACCGACAAAATGATTCGCGTTTGGGAAAACCCAGAATATGCAGACGAACGAATGATGTTGCTTTTCACAAATCCAACCGATGTATTGAAATTACTTAAAGCTGGCGTAAATATGAAATCCATCAATATTGGTGGTATGGCATATAAAGACGGCAAAAAAATGATTACAAGTGCAGTATCCGTGGATCAAAAAGATATCGATGCGTTCAAAGAAATTGATGCTATGGGCATTGAATTAGATGTGCGTAAAGTATCAAACGATACACGTCAATATATGATGGATTTACTCAAAAAAAATAACCTAATTTAAGGAAATCATTATGGAAATTACAACTTTACAAATCGTTCTCGTCTTCCTTGTTTCCTGTATTTCAGGGATGGGGTCTATTCTTGATGAATGGCAAACGCACCGCCCATTAATCGCATGTACCTTAATTGGTTTAGTTTTAGGTGATATGACAACAGGGATTATCATCGGCGGTACGCTTGAACTTTTAGCTTTAGGTTGGATGAATATCGGGGCCGCTTTAGCGCCTGATGCCGCTTTAGCTTCAATCGTGTCAACAATTTTAGTTATTGTAGGTAATGAACCTATTACAACAGGTATTGCAATTGCTATTCCATTAGCTGCAGCAGGACAAGTATTAACTTATATCGTGCGTGCCATTACGGTGGGTTTCCAACATGCAGCAGACCGCTCAGTGCGTGATGGTAATTTAACTTGGTTAAGTTGGGTGCATTGTACCGCACTTCTTTTACAAGCTATGCGTATTGCTATTCCAGCCTTAGTTGTTGTTTTAACCGCAGGTACAGATACGGTACAAGCAATGTTACACGCAATTCCACCAGTGGTAAGTGATGGCTTGCGTATTGCAGGGGGCATTATCGCTGTTGTGGGTTATGCAATGGTGATCAATATGATGCGTGCTGGCCACTTAATGCCGTTCTTCTATGCAGGTTTCGTTATTGCAGCTTATACAGAATTTAACTTAGTAGCACTTGGTGTACTAGGTGGGGTTATGGCCATTCTTTATATCCAACTTCATCCTAAATACAACAAAAGCCAACAAGTCGTACAAGTTGTAGCGAATGGTAACAATGATTTAGACAACAGATTAGATTAATGGAGAGATGATCATGACAACTGAAATGAAAAAAGTAACTAAAGGCGACTTAAATCGTGTCGTGCTTCGCTCTAACCTTTTCCAAGGTTCTTGGAACTTTGAACGTATGCAAGCGTTGGGTTGGATGTTCTCCATGGTTCCTGTGATTAAACGTTTATATCCGGATCCAAACTCACAAGAACGTAAAGACGCGATTAAACGTCACTTAGAATTCTTTAATACACAACCCTTTATGGCCGCGCCTGTTTTAGGTGTAACCATCGCGATGGAAGAAGAACGTGCCAACGGTAAAGATATCGATGACGGTGCGATCAACGGTATTAAAGTGGGTATGATGGGGCCGTTAGCTGGGGTAGGTGACCCAATTTTCTGGGGAACAGCCCGTCCTGTATTTGCTGCGCTCGGTGCAGGTTTAGCATTAAGCGGTAGTATTTTAGGTCCATTACTCTTCTTTATTTTGTTCAATGCAGTACGTCTTGCAACACGTTACTATGGCGTAACATATGGTTACCATAAAGGCTTGGATGTTGTACAAGATATGTCAGGCGGTTTATTACAAAAACTGACTGAAGGGGCGTCCATTCTCGGCTTGTTTATTATGGGGGCGTTAGTCCAAAAATGGACAAGTGTGAATGTGCCGTTGGTGGTCTCAGAAATTGCAAAACAAGATGGCACAATTGAAGTCACCACAGTACAAAATATTTTAGATAGTTTAATGCCAGGTTTATTACCACTTTGCTTTACTTTTGCATGTATGTGGTTGTTACGAAACCGTGTGAATGCACTTTGGATTATCATCGGCATTTTCGCCGTGGGTATTTTCGGTGCGGCAACAGGTATTTTGGCTTAATTTCAATAAGTTTACGCCCTCTTCGGAGGGCGCTTTCGTTTATGATGATAAATATAATTTTACTCGCCAGTATTGGCGTTTTTTTACTTTATGCCCTATACGATCAATGGGGAATGAATCGCCTTAAGGGTAAAACCTTATTAAAAATTACGGTGCAAAAACGCACCAAAATGGACGCGCTCATTTTTATCGTGTTAATGGGGATTTTAATCTATCAAAACCAAGGGCAAATTCCGATTGTCACATTGTATTTATTGGCTTTTGCTATTTTATTAAGTTTGTATATGGCGTTTTTCCGCAAAGCGTTTATTTATTTCAAGCAAGAAGGCGTATTTTTTGATAATTTTTTTGTGGATTATCGCAAAATTGCGCACTTGAATTTAACTCAAGATCATTTTTTAGTTATGGATTTAACAAATGGAAAACGCTTAAGTGCAAAATTGGCAGAAAAGGAAGACGAAAAACGTATTTTCGCTTTTTTTAATCACTCAAAGGAAAAGAAATAATGCAAAAAATTTACTTATTACAAGGCCATACTCAGCCTTATGCTTGGGGTGGTTCAAAATATTTAGCTCAACTTTTAGGGCAAGACAATCCTAAAAATCAGCCTCGCGCCGAATATTGGTTAGGAAGCCATCGTGCTTTGCCTTCGGAAGTACAAACGGAAAAAGGTTTTGTTGCCTTAAATGAATTTTTACTTGAAAATCCTCAAGCCTTAGGGGAGAAAAGTCGCCAACAATTTGCGGATAACCTTCCGTTTTTATTAAAAATTCTCGATGTGGCTCAACCACTTTCTATTCAATTACATCCAACCAAAGCACAAGCAGAACAAGGTTTTGCGCAAGAAGAATTAGCACAAATTCCCTTAACGGCAAAAAATCGCACTTATAAAGATAATAACCATAAACCAGAAATGATGTTGGCCTTATCGGATTTTTGGCTGTTACATGGCTTTAAAAAGAAAGCGGATATTTTAGCCACCTTAAAAGCGCGTCCTTCTTTGCATTCTTTAGCGAAATTATTAACGGAAAAAAGTTTACATGATTTTTACGCCGAGGTAATGCAAGCAGATCAAGTACAATTAAGCGCTTGGTTGCTTCCTATTTTAGCGAGCCAACAAGCAGGATTTTTAGCGGGTAAATTAGCCTTAGATAATCCAGATTATTGGCTTTTTTACACCATTAACGCCATGCAAATTCCGCTGGATAAATTAGATGCAGGTTTATTGTGTTTTTATTTATTTAATTTAGTGCATTTAAAGCCAGGAGAGGCTATTTTCCAAGGCGCAGGCGTGCCACATGCTTATTTGCGTGGGCAAAATATTGAACTTATGGCAGGTTCGGATAACGTTATTCGTGGCGGATTAACACCTAAGTATGTGAATATTCCAGCTTTATTAGAGATTGTTGATTGCACGGAAATTACGCCAAATATTTTACCACCTGCGAAAGATGCGGAAGGTATTTTCCCGTTTGCGCACTTTGTACCAGATTTCGCTTTAAGTCAGATGAATTTTAAAGCAAAAAGCCATTTTGCTTTGCAAGCAGAAAATGCGCAAATTTTATTAGTGATGGAAGGAGAAATAACTCTGAGGGCAGAAAATGAGTGTTTAACCTTAAAGCAAGGGGAAAGCGCGTTTATTACCGCCAAAACCGCCTATGAAATAGATGGAAATCGCTCAGGATTTGCTATTCTTGCCACATTACCTTAAAGCTTCGCGCCGAAAATTTGAATTTTTTGCAAATTTTCGGCGCGCTTGCTATCTCTCATCTTGGATTTCCGCTAAAATAAGCAAATTTTGTGCCGAATAATTTAAGGAAAACAATGAAAGCATCGATTATTACCAAATTAGAAAGTTTAAAAGAGCGTCACGAAGAGCTTGAAGCCTTATTAGGGGACGTTTCTGTTATTAGTGATCAAGATAAATTTCGTGCTTATTCAAAAGAATATGCACAATTAGAAGACGTGGTGAAATGTTTTGCCCGTTGGAGCCAATTACAAGAGGATTTAGAAGGCGCGAAAATGTTGCTGGAAGATCCTTCAATGAAAGAAATGGCAGAAGAAGAAATTCAAATGTGTGAAGAAGAAATCACACGAATCGAAGAGGAATTACAAATTCTTCTGTTACCAAAAGATCCAAATGATGAATATAACGCTTATTTAGAAATTCGCGCAGGAACAGGTGGCGATGAAGCAGGAATTTTCGCCGGCGATTTATTCCGTATGTACAGCCGTTATGCTGAAAGCAAACGCTGGCGCGTAGAAATGTTAAGTGCCAACGAAAGCGAACAAGGCGGATATAAAGAAGTTATCGTCAAAATTAGCGGAGATAACGTCTATGGCCAATTAAAATTTGAATCAGGCGGTCATCGCGTACAACGTGTACCAAAAACGGAATCTCAAGGTCGTATTCACACTTCCGCTTGTACCGTTGCGGTTATGCCGGAATTACCAGAAAGTGAATTGCCAGAAATTAATCCATCGGATTTACGAATTGATACTTACCGCTCATCAGGTGCAGGTGGTCAGCACGTTAATACAACAGATTCTGCGGTGCGTATTACCCATATCCCAACGGGGATTGTTGTAGAATGTCAAGATGAACGTTCACAGCATAAAAATAAAGCCAAAGCGATGTCTGTTTTAGCTTCTCGTATTGTTCAAGCAGAAGAGCAAAAACGTGAGCAGGAACAATCAGATACGCGCCGAAATTTATTAGGCTCAGGGGATCGTTCCGACAAAATTCGCACCTACAACTATCCGCAAGGACGTGTAACGGATCATCGAATTAACTTAACCCTTTATCGTTTAGATGAAATTATGAATGGTAAAATTGAAGAGTTAATTCAGCCAATCATTACCGAATACCAAGCAGATCAATTAGCCGCACTATCGGAAAATGCTTAAGGTGCTGACGTATCAAACATGGTTACAAAAAGCCGTAGCGAAGCTAACGGAGAAAAATGCGCAAGAAGCGAAAGTGGATGCGTATTTTTTGCTTTCTTTTGTAACGGGGAAAAACCGTGCGAGTTTGTTGGCTTTTGCTGAAACGCCTTTAAGCAATGCGCAAGAAACGCAACTTAATCAGCTTTTAATGCGTCGATTACAAGGCGAGCCAATGGCTTATATTTTAGGTGAGCGAGAATTTTGGTCACTAAATTTAGCCGTTTCGCCTGCGACATTAATCCCACGCCCAGATACAGAAGTGTTGGTGGAAACAGCCTTAGAAAAAAGCCAAGATTTCGCTAAAAAAGAATTGCGCATTTTAGATCTTGGAACAGGAACGGGGGCCATTGCATTAGCTTTGGCAAGTGAATTACCTAAAGCGCAAGTTTTTGGGGTGGATTTTCAAGCAAAAGCCGTTGAATTAGCGCAAGAAAACGCGAAACGCAACCAGTTAACTCAAGTGAAATTTTGGCAAAGTGATTGGTTCTCAGACGTTTCGGGTGAATTTGAGTTGATTGTGAGCAATCCGCCTTACATTGATGGTGAAGATTGCCATTTATCGCAAGGCGATGTGCGTTTTGAGCCTTTAACGGCTTTAGTTGCGCAAGAAAACGGTTATGCAGATTTACGCCATATTATTCAGCAAGCGCCACAATATTTAACGGCGCAAGGCTGGCTTTTGTTGGAACATGGTTTTGAACAAGGGCAGGGCGTAAGAGAGATTTTTCGTCAACAGGGTTGGCAAAATATTCAAACCATAAGAGATTACGGTGCCAATGAGCGTGTCACTTGTGGACAAATGACGGCAAATTTGAAAAAAGGAAACAACAATGCAAAATAAAAGCATTTTTTTAGATGACATCGAAATTAACAACGAAAAACCTTTCGTTTTATTTGGTGGCATGAACGTGTTAGAAAGTCGTGATATGGCGATGCAAGTCTGCGAAAAATATGTAGAGGTTACGCAAAAATTAGGCGTGCCTTATGTATTTAAAGCCTCTTTTGATAAAGCAAATCGCTCATCGGTTTATTCTTATCGCGGTCCTGGTATGGAAGAAGGATTAAAAATTTTCCAAGAATTGAAAGATCAATTCGGCGTGAAAATTATTACCGATGTGCATGAAATTCATCAATGCCAGCCTGTGGCAGATGTGGTGGATGTGATTCAATTACCTGCATTTTTAGCGCGTCAAACCGACCTTGTGCAAGCGATGGCGAAAACAGGTGCGGTAATTAACGTGAAAAAACCACAATTTTTAAGTCCAGGTCAAATGGGGAATATTGTAGAAAAATTCCAAGAATGCGGTAACGACAAGGTGATGTTGTGTGATCGTGGTACAAACTTTGGTTATGACAATTTAGTCGTGGATATGCTGGGCTTTAATGTGATGCGTAATGTATCCAAAGGTTGCCCGATTATTTTTGACGTGACTCATTCTCTACAATGTCGCGATCCTTTTGGCTCGGCATCCGGTGGACGTCGTGCGCAAGTGACAGAATTAGCGCGCGCAGGTTTGGCCGTAGGTATTGCAGGGTTGTTCTTAGAAGCACACCCAAATCCTAATCAAGCAAAATGTGATGGGCCAAGTGCTTTACCATTAGATAAATTAGAACCTTTTATTGCCCAAATGAAAGCCGTTGATGACTTAGTGAAAAGTTTCTCTGTGTTAGAAACTCAGTAAGGAAAAATCAATGAAAAGCCTGAATTTTTCAGGCTTTTTTTTATAGAAATAAAAAAACTCGCACCGAAATTTCGGCGCGAGTTTAATTTTAATTTAAAGCAAAGGGTCTTATTTATTTAATTTTGCTTTGTAAGTTGGGTTCATTAAGTTTTCCACAGAAAGAATATCATCTAATTCTTGTTCGGTTAAAAGACCCATTTCTAAAACAACTTCACGTACGCCTTTACCGGTTTCTGCGCAAGTTTTACCAATGATGTCGCCGTTGTGGTGACCGATAAATGGATTTAAGTAAGTAACGATACCGATTGAATTTAACACATAGTTACGGCAAATATTTTCGTTTACGGTAATGCCATCGATACATTTATCGCGTAAGTTTACACAAGCGTTACCTAAAATGCTTAAGCTTTCAAACATAGCTTGTCCGATAACCGGTTCCATAACGTTTAATTGTAATTGACCTGCTTCAGCGGCCATAGTAACTGTGGTGTCGTTACCGATAACTTTAAAGCAAACTTGGTTGACAACTTCAGGAATTACAGGGTTTACTTTAGCCGGCATAATTGAAGAGCCAGCTTGTAATTCTGGTAAGTTGATTTCATTTAAGCCAGCGCGAGGACCAGAAGAAAGTAAACGTAAGTCATTACAAACTTTAGAAAGTTTCACCGCTGTGCGTTTTAATGCGCTGTGCATCATAACGTAAGCACCGCAATCAGAAGTCGCTTCAATTAAGTTTTCAGCTAATTTGCAAGGGAAACCAGTAATTTCAGCTAAATATTTAACGGCTAATTCAGAATAACCTGCAGGCGCATTTAAGCCCGTACCGATAGCTGTTGCCCCTAAGTTAACTTCAAGTAAATATTCCGCAATGCGATTTAAGTTACGAACTTCTTCGTCTAAAAGAACAGAGAATGCTTTAAATTCTTGACCAACAGTCATTGGCACCGCATCTTGTAATTGAGTGCGTCCCATTTTTAAAACTTTAGCAAATTCTTCTGCTTTTGCATCGAAACCAACTTTTAAGTATTGGATTTTTTCAATTAATTGAAGAACGCTCATATAAACCGCTAAACGGAAACCAGTAGGGTAGGCGTCATTGGTAGATTGGCTTGCGTTAACGTGGTCGCAAGGGTCGATATATTGATATTCCCCTTTTTTGTGGCCTAAAATTTCTAAGGCAAGGTTAGCGACAACTTCATTGGCATTCATATTAACGGAAGTTCCTGCGCCACCTTGGAAAACGTCGGTTGGGAATTGATCTAAACATTTGCCTGTATTTAAGATTTCATCACAAGCTTTGACAATTGCGTCGGCCACATTTTGTGGAATGGCGCCTAATTCACCATTTGCTAATGCCGCAGCTTTTTTTTCCATTACCATGCCACGAACAAAAGCCGGTACATCAGAAATTTTCACATCAGAAATGTTGAAATTTTCTTTTGCACGTAAAGTATGAATGCCCCAATAAGCATCAGCCGGTACTTCACGTTTGCCTAGTAAATCTTCTTCAATACGCATGTTCATCACTATGTCCTTTGTTAATTGTGTTTAAATCGCCGCTTGTACTTCAAAGCGAACCAAAAAAAAGAATGGCTTGAAAGGCTGTTCTTTCGTTGTGCGGGCATTATAAAAAACTCACTTATAAAAAAACGTGATCAAGATCACTTTTTTTACCTTATTTCACAAGGATTTATTTAATTTTTGTTATTAGATTTTTTAATGCATTCGCACCGAAAAAAAGGAAGGATTTTTTTTCAAACTTTATGCTTGAAAGTGCAGAAAACCGCCCCATATTTGCCTTCATTATTTTTATGAACAAACAAAAGGAAAGAGAAAATGAATATTCGTCCATTGCACGATCGTGTCATTATTAAACGTGAAGAAGTGGAAACTAAATCTGCAGGAGGCATTGTGTTAACGGGCAGTGCTGCTGAAAAATCTTCTCGCGCGAAAGTCCTTGCCGTAGGTGCAGGTCGCATTTTAGAAGATGGTACAGTTCGTCCTTTAGATGTAAAAGTTGGCGATACCGTAATTTTTAACGAAGGCTACGGCGCAAAAGTTGAAAAAATTGATGGTGAAGAAGTGATGATTATCGCAGAACACGATATTTTAGCCGTAGTAGAAGCTTAAAAAGGAAAAGGAAATTAAAATGACAGCAAAAGATGTAAAATTTGGAAATGATGCACGCGTAAAAATGCTTGCAGGTGTCAATGTATTAGCTGATGCAGTAAAAGTTACCTTAGGCCCTAAAGGTCGTAATGTGGTGTTAGATAAAGCTTATGGCGCACCAACTATCACCAAAGATGGGGTATCTGTGGCTCGTGAAATTGAATTAGAAGATAAATTTGAAAATATGGGCGCTCAAATGGTGAAAGAAGTGGCCTCTAAAGCAAATGATGCAGCAGGCGACGGCACCACAACAGCGACAGTTTTAGCACAAGCTATCGTTAATGAAGGCTTAAAAGCCGTTGCAGCAGGTATGAATCCAATGGATTTAAAACGTGGTATTGATAAAGCCGTCAGCGCAGTAGTTGCGGAATTAAAAGCACTATCAAAACCATGCGAAACCTCAAAAGAAATTGAACAAGTGGGAACAATTTCTGCAAATTCAGATCGTGTTGTTGGTGAATTGATTGCCAAAGCGATGGAAAAAGTGGGCAAAGAAGGCGTAATTACTGTTGAAGATGGAACAGGCCTAGAAGATGAATTAGATGTGGTTGAAGGTATGCAATTTGACCGCGGTTATTTATCACCATATTTCATCAATAAACCAGAAAATGGCACGGTTGAATTTGAAAATCCGTTTATTTTATTAGCGGATAAAAAAGTAAGTAATATTCGTGAATTATTACCAGTATTAGAAGGCGTAGCAAAAGCGGGCAAACCACTTTTAATTATTGCCGAAGATATTGAAGGTGAAGCTTTAGCAACGCTTGTAGTGAATACAATGCGTGGTATCGTGAAAGTTTCAGCGGTGAAAGCCCCAGGTTTTGGTGACCGCCGTAAAGCTATGCTACAAGATATTGCTATTTTAACTGCCGGTACCGTAATTTCAGAAGAAATCGGTATGGAATTAGAAAAAGCAACGTTAGAAGATTTAGGCCAAGCAAAACGTGTAGTGATTACGAAAGATGACACAACAATTATTGATGGTCTAGGTGAAGAAGCGCAAATTAAAGCGCGTGTTGCTCAAATTAAAGCGCAATTAGAAGAAACAAGCTCTGAATACGATAAAGAGAAATTGCAAGAACGTATGGCTAAATTAGCTGGCGGTGTTGCAGTTATTAAAGTTGGCGCAGCAACAGAAGTTGAAATGAAAGAGAAAAAAGATCGTGTAGAAGATGCTTTACACGCAACACGTGCTGCGGTAGAAGAAGGTATCGTTGCAGGTGGTGGGGTTGCTTTAATTCGTGCCGCAAGCAAAGTTAGCACAACTTTACAAGGCGATAACGAAGAACAAAACGTAGGGATTAAATTAGCTTTACGTGCAATGGAAGCACCACTTCGTCAAATTGTGACTAACGCCGGCGAAGAAGCCTCTGTTGTGGCAAATGCAGTAAAAGCAGGTGCCGCAAACTTTGGTTATAATGCAGGTAATGACCAATATGGCGATATGATTGAAATGGGGATTTTAGACCCAACTAAAGTGACTCGTAGTGCCTTACAATTTGCCGCATCTATTGCAGGTTTAATGATTACCACCGAATGTATGGTAACAGAATTACCAAAAACCGATGCGCCAGATATGAGTGCTGGCATGGGCGGTATGGGAGGCATGGGCGGAATGATGTAATTCTCAACGCCTTGCTTTAAGCAATCCAAGAAGTGCGGTTATTTTTAAAATAATCGCACTTTTTTGTTGCGCGCTATCTTGGCATTGCTATAATGTTCGGCTAATTTTTCTACGTATTACTTCAGTTAAGGTTTGTTATGGATTTTTCAATTTACCTACAATATTTCGTGAGTTTAATCGCCTTGGTTAACCCCATTGGCGTTATTCCTATTTTTTATTCAATGACACAAGATTTCCCTAAAGAAGAGCAAGATCGCATGGTGTTCATTACCTGTTTTTCTTTAGTTACTATGTTGTTAGTCAGCTTTTTCTTTGGCAACTTCATCTTAAATTCATTTAGTATTTCCATTGATTCATTCCGTATCGCAGGCGGTATCGTGGTGGCAATTATTGCCTTAACCATGATTAACGGGAAAATCGGTGAAAATAAAATGAATAAAGAAGAAAAAGATGTTAATGTCGAAAGCTATACAAATCTTGCAATCGTACCTTTAGCGATGCCTTTAATGGCAGGCCCTGGTGCATTGAGTGCCTCTATTGTGTTTGGTATTAACTCTCATACTTTTGAAAGCTATGCCTATTCTTCACTAACCATTATTTTATTTGGTTTAGGTTGTTACTTATTATTACGCTATTCAAAACCATTGATGAAACGCTTAGGTCGTACAGGCGTTAACGTGGTAACGCGTATTATGGGTTTAATCCTATTATCTCTTGGTGTTGAAATGATCGTGACCGCTTTACGCAACTTCGGCATCATCGCCCAATAATCACTCGCACCGAAAAATTGCTATAAAATAAAAGAAAGCAAAATTATAACTAATTGATTTTGCTTTTTTTTTTTTTTAATTTTTTTATAAAAACTAAAGTTGGAAAAGAAAGTTGTTAACGTGTATAATGTGGCGGTTTTTTGTTTTTATAAAGTATCGCTATGAAAGAATTAAAAAAAATTATCAGTGAAAAATTAAAGATAGATTTATCAAAAGTCGAAAGTGTTAATTTTTTAGGTGGAATGACAAATCAAAACTATTTAGCCAAGGTTATTGATACAACTTCTCAAGTACAGGAATATGTATTAAGAGTACCTGGTGCTATGACACAATCTTTAATTTCGAGAAAAAATGAAGCATCAAATAGCAAAATTACATCAGATTATAAATTTAACGTTGAAACCTGTTATTTTGACGCTAAAACAGGTATTAAAATTACTAAATATTTAAAAGATAGTAAAACATTAGATCATGAAAGCATTAAAAATACTGAAGTGATTATTGATGTGGCTAATAATTTGAAAAAATTACATTCTTCAGATATTAAATTTGAAAATGAATTTAATGTTTTTACAAAATATGATGATTATTTGTCATTATTAAAAGAGAAAGATAAATTTTTTAAATATCATACCCAAATGGATGAAATTTTATTGTTTTGGGAAAAAGTAAGAGAATACTTTGAATATAATAAGCCAAAACTATCACCTTGTCATAATGATTTAGTACCTGAAAATATCTTATTTAAAGAAAGATATTATTTCATTGATTGGGAATATTCAGGAATGAATGATTTATATTTTGATCTTGCTGCATTTTTGCTTGAATCTAGAATTGAGATCAAATATGAAACTTTATTTTTAAAAAGTTATTTTGATAAAGAGAATATTAGCGAAGAGAAAAATATTGTTCGTTTATATCAATTTACACAAGATTTATTATGGACTCTGTGGACAGTTATTAAAGAAGAAAATAATGAGTTTTTTGAAGGGTACGGAGAAAAACGAATAACAAGCGCCATTAGAATTATGAATGAATTAAAAGTAAATGGTTTTTTTAATGAATAATTATAAAGGCATTATAGCAGGCTTAGTGTCAGGTTTACTTTGGGGAATTACAGGGATTTTATATGCAAAATTAAATATAAATTACCCTGTTACAACGGTAATTTCTGTTATTTTAAGTTTGTTATTTTTAGTTGAACTCATAAGTGGTGCTTTAGTTGGCTCATCTATAGTTGTTTTATATAAAAGAAACATATTAAAAGAGTTAAACCGAAAAACAATATTATTAGCGATGTTACTTGGCGTCATTGGCGGGCCGGTCGGAATGCTTTGTTATTTACAAGCAATATCATTAATTGGGGTAGGTTATGCTGCACCAATTTCGTCTATATATCCAGTATTTGGTGCTTTATTATCATTATTTTTCTTAAAAGAAAAAATGACAAAATATGCGATTTTAGGCGGTCTTTTAACACTAGGTTCAACTTTTTTATTATCACTCGATATACATGATGGGACATTTTCGCTTATAGGTTTAAGTTTAGCATTGATTTGTGCTTTAAGTTGGGGCAGTGAAATAGTTCTATCTTCTTATGTTATGAAAATTATGGGTAACTTAACAGCTTCAAAATATGCCTATTTTTTAAGACAGGTAGGGGCGGCGAGTGGCTATTTTATTTTATTAGTATTTTTAAAAGTAAATATTTTTGAACTATCAAACAATTTTAAAGATATAACATTTGATTTATTTTTATTATTTATTGTTTTGTCTTCAATGTTTTCTTATATGCTCTATTATTTTGCTATTGATAAACTAAAGCCAATAAAAGCAATGATGTTAAATATTACTTATGGCGTTTGGATTGTTATATTTGGTATTTTATTGGGAGATAATTCATTTGAAGTATCTAAATTTTTATTGGTTTGTGGAATATTAATTGGTTCCATTATTGTATTAAAGTCTAAAAAGGAAATATAACGTGAAAGCAATTATTTTAGCAGCAGGATTAGGTAGTCGTTTTAAAGAAATAACAAAAACAACGCATAAAGCATTATTACCAATTCAAGGTGAACCTAATTTAGAACGAACAATTAAATTTTTAAAAGAAGCAAATGTTCAAGATATTTATATTGTAACAGGTCATCTTAAGCAAAGTTTTGAATATCTCATAGATAAATATCAGGTAAATTTAATCTTTAATGAAAAATACAAAGATTATAATAGTATTTATTCTATGTATAAAGCATTAGATGTGCTAGGCGATAGTTTCGTAATTGATTCTGATGTGGTGTTATTTAAAAATATTTTTTTAGAAAAGCCTAAAATGAGTACTTATTATACGGTTTTAAGAGAAAACACCTATTCTAAAGAATGGATTCCCGTAGTGAAAAATAACAAAGTGACTGAAATTATCATTTCTGATATGCAAGCCCCAAGTTTACTAGGCATATCCTTTTGGTCAAATGAAGATGCGAATTTAATAAAAGAACAATATCAGTATTATTTAAATAAAGAAAAATTATGTGAGAGCAGTTTATATTGGGATAACATTCCGATGTCGATCTTAGATAAATTAAATATTACAACAAGCGAAGTTTCTAAAAATTCAGCCTTTGAAATGGATAATCAAGACGAATATAAATTCATTTGTCAAAAACTATCAAACGAATAGAAATGCTTTAGGTTTTTTATTAAGTCATTAAATTCCTTTTGTACTCATTTAGTGGAATAGGAAGATTTAATGAATAAATACTACATAAGTTATAAATTAAAAACAGCTTAATAAATATCTTCTCGCACCGAAAAATTGCTATAAAATAAAAGAAAGCAAAATCATAACTAATTGATTTTGCTTTCTTTTTAAAATTTTTTATAAAAACTAAAGTTGGAAAAGAAAGTTATTAACGTGTATAATATGGCGGTTTTTTTATTTGCAAAAAGCAAGTAACCGAGATAAAAAATTAGAGCAATAAAATGAAAGAAAAAACAATATTAGTAACAGGTGGAGCAGGCTTTATCGGCTCAGCCGTTGTGCGAGAAATTATTCGTCATACACAAGATACCGTGGTCAATGTAGATAAATTAACATATGCAGGGAATTTATCTTCTTTAGCATCAATTTCTGAAAATGAACGTTATGCTTTTGAATGTGCGGATATCTGTGATGCGACAGAAATGCAAAGAATTTTTGAAAAATATCAACCAGATGCCGTTATGCATTTAGCTGCAGAAAGCCATGTGGATCGCTCAATTGATGGTCCTTTAGCATTTATTGAAACCAATATTATCGGTACCTATACGTTATTAGAAACAGCACGAAAATATTGGCAAAATCTTTCAGAAGAGAAAAAACAATGTTTCCGTTTTCATCATATTTCAACAGATGAAGTTTATGGTGATCTTGAGGGAACAACAGATTTATTCACAGAAACAACACCTTATGCGCCAAGTAGTCCTTATTCGGCCTCTAAAGCTTCTAGTGACCATCTTGTTCGAGCGTGGCGTCGAACTTATGGTCTACCGACAATAATTACAAACTGTTCCAATAATTATGGTTTTTACCATTTTCCAGAAAAACTTATCCCATTGATGATTTTAAATGCTTTAGATGGAAAAGCCTTGCCTGTTTATGGTAACGGTCAGCAAATTCGTGATTGGTTATTTGTGGAAGATCATGCTCGAGCATTATATAAAGTTGTAACGGAAGGCCAAGTGGGAGAAACCTACAATATTGGTGGACATAATGAAAAAACCAATTTAGAAGTAGTACAAACCATCTGTCATATTTTAGATGAATTAGTTCCAGAAAAACCTAAAAAATTAAACAGTTACGCTGAGTTAATAACCTTTGTAAAAGATCGACCAGGACATGATTTACGTTATGCAATTGATGCAAGCAAAATTCAGCGTGAATTAGGTTGGAAACCACAAGAAACTTTTGAAAGTGGTATCAGAAAAACGGTGGAATGGTATTTAAATAATCAAGATTGGTGGCAAGCAATTTTAGATGGAACTTATCAATTAGAACGATTAGGAGTTAAAGCATAATGAAAGGAATTATTTTAGCTGGCGGTTCAGGAACAAGATTGTACCCAATAACACAAGCCATATCTAAACAGCTTTTGCCAATTTATGATAAACCTATGATTTATTACCCGTTATCCGTATTGATGTTAGCGGGTATTCGAGAAATTTTAATTATTACTACTCCTGAAGATAATGAATCATTTAAACGACTATTAGGCGATGGTAGTCAATTTGGTATTCAGCTTGAGTTTGCCGTACAGCCAAAACCAGAAGGCTTAGCTCAAGCTTTTATTATTGGGGAAGAGTTTTTAGCAGGTGATAGTGCTTGTTTAGTGCTAGGAGATAATATTTTCTACGGACAAGGCTTTAGTAGTATGCTTCAATCAGCTATAAAAAAAGAAGTAGGAGCTACGGTATTTGGTTATCAAGTAAAAGATCCACATCGTTTCGGTGTTGTTGAGTTTGATGAAAATAGAAAAGTATTGTCTATTGAAGAAAAACCTGAACAGCCTAAATCCAATTTTGCCGTTACTGGGTTGTATTTTTATGATAATCGCGTTGTCGATTTTGCTAAAAAAGTGAAACCATCAGCACGAGGTGAATTAGAAATTACAACAATAAATCAAATGTATTTAGAAGACGGTTCTTTGAATGTTCAATTATTAGGTCGAGGATTTGCATGGCTTGATACAGGAACTCATGAAAGTTTATTAGAAGCGGGAGCATTTGTTTCTACTGTTGAAAAAAGACAGGGATATAAAATTGCCTGTTTAGAAGAAATTGCCTTTAATAAAGGTTGGTTGACGAAAGAAGAAATATTAGTATCAGCTGAAAAATTAAAGAAAAATGAATATGGTGATTATTTAAAAACACTTGTAAATGAATTAAAGCAATAATGTATTTATGAAAGAACAACAGAAAAAATTATCTAAAGGTATTGTTTGGAGTTTTATTGATGCCGCTCTTGGATCTGGCGTCGTTTTTCTTGTTGGTATTATTTTAGCAAGAATATTAACACCAAAAGAGTTTGGTATTATAGGAATTGTTACAATTTTTATTGCTATATCAAACTCTATTGTGGATAGTGGTTTTTCAAATGCATTAATTAGAAAATTAAATGTTACCTCTGAAGATTATAATACGGTTTTTTATTTTAATTTAGTTGTAAGTTTATTTTTATATTTATTACTTTACATTGCTTCACCTTTTATTGCTCATTTCTTTAATGAGCCATTGTTAATTCCTGTTATGAGAGTAATAGGGATAATTTTAATTATAAATGGATTAGCAATAATTCAACGAACTATTGTTACTAAAAATGTAGATTTTAAATTAAGAGCAAAGATTTCCATTGTATCGTCAACTTTTAGTGGAATAATAAGTATCGCATTAGCAATGCAAGGATTTGGTGTTTGGAGCTTAGTTTGGCAACAATTAAGTAATCAAATTATTATGACATTGTTATTTTGGCTTTTAAATAAATGGAGACCAAAATTAGAATATTCTTGGGCGAGTTTTAAGGAATTATTTTCTTTTGGATCTAAATTATTAATTTCCGGACTTATTGATACTATTTATACTAATATTTATCAATTTGTTATTGGTAAATTTTATTCTCCTGCTCAGCTTGGATATTATACGCGCGCGATGCAATTTCAGATGTTATTTGCAAATAATTTAACGTCAATTGTACAACGTGTTACTTACCCAGTATTAAGTGAATTACAGAATAATCAAACATCTATGCGATTGCTTTATCAGAAGGTAATAAAAATTACAATGATGTTTTCTGCTTCAACATTACTTGGATTAGCGGCAATTTCAGATCCTCTCATTTTAAATTTATTGGGAGAAAAATGGCTTCCTGCATCAACCTATTTACAAATTATTTGTTTTTCAGGAATGCTTTATCCTTTACATGCTATAAATTTAAGCCTATTACAAGTAAAAGGGCGTTCTGACTTATTTTTAAAGTTGGAGATTATAAAAAAATTTATTGGAGTCGTCCCTGTAGTTATTGGTATTTTTTATGGGATAGAGTATATGTTATTAACAGGAATAATAACAGGTTGGATTTCTTTTCGTTTAAATAGTTATTATTCAGATGAATTAATTGGTTATTCAACATGGCAACAATTTAAAGAAATATGTCCAATTATTTTAATTGCAGGCACAGTTTCTTTTTTTGTTTGGCTATTATCAGTTAAATTTGGATATTCCATTTATATCTTAATATTGCAAATTTTATTTGGAATTTTATTTACAATTATTATTTATGCCACAATAAAAAATCCAGAATTTTTAGAAATTAAAAAATGGATATTAAAAAGAAAATAAGCATAGAGGAATATATGAAAGAATTAAATAAAAAAATTTTAGTGACATCGCCTTTATTACCATCTTTAGATGAGTTAAAACCTTATTTAGAAGATATTTGGCAAAGAAAATGGCTAACGAATAATGGGCATTATCACCAACAATTAGAAAAGGAATTAGCTGAATATTTAGGCGTACCTTATGTTTGTTTGTTTACAAATGGAACATTACCTTTAATGGTTGCATTGCAAGCTTTAGAGATAAAAGGAGAGGTTATCACTACGCCATATAGTTTCATTGCCACTGCGCATTCAATTTGTTGGTTAAATCTAAAACCGGTGTTTGTAGATGTTGACCCAGAAACAGGAAATATTGATCCAAGAAAAATAGAAGAAGCAATTACGGATAAAACAACAGCAATTATGCCCGTACATGTTTATGGCAATCCTTGTGATGTTATCGCTATTCAAAATATTGCAGAGAAATATAACTTAAAAGTGATTTATGATGCCGCGCATGCATTTGGAGTTAAAATTCATGGGCAATCTGTTTTAAATTATGGTGATATTTCTACATTAAGTTTTCATGCAACAAAAGTTTATAACACCATAGAAGGTGGTGCGTTAATTTGTCACACAAAAGAAATGAAAGAACGAGTGGATAAGTTAAAAAACTTTGGCTTTTC
>JAHHQY010000030.1 GCA_020026115.1 Actinobacillus sp.
CCTAAGGTAGACACCTTAAGGAAAGGTTGAAAAATTGAATTATTCTAAAGGATTGCAAGGAAAAAGCGAATAATTTACAGTAAGTTTTTGCTTTTCTTACCAAGTTTGGAAAAAATTCGGCGCGAGTGAGAGTTTGCAATAAATAAAAAACCCCCTTAAAAAGGGGGTGGAGAAAAGGACAAATTATTTTTTTAGCGTAAGAATGACACATTCCCCTGCAATGACTTCACCTGTTTTTTTCTCAATATGGCTAATATCATCCATATTTGCAATCACTACGGGCGTTAAAATAGATTTTGACGTATCCGCTAATTTCGCTAAATCCAATTCAATAATGGGATCGCCGCGTTTTACTTGTTGTTCTTCATGGGCGATACGTTTAAAGCCTTCGCCTTTTAATTCAACGGTATCCACACCAAAGTGCACAAAAAGTTCAACACCATCTTCTGTTGTCATAGAAAATGCATGATTTGTTTCAAAGATTTTTTTAATCACACCATTAGCTGGCGCAACTAAACAATCACCTGTTGGATGAATAGCGATGCCATCACCAACAATTTTTTCTGAGAAAACAACATCAGGAACATCTTCAATATTAACAAGTTCGCCTGTAACTGGTGCATAGATATTGACATCAACGGTTTTCTTTTCTTTTGAGCCAAACAATTTATCTAAAAAGCCCATTCTGTACTCCTAATTTTTAGAAAAACACAGCTATTCTAGCGTAAAACATATAGAAATCATATTAGTTTAATGCTTTTTCTGCTAAAAAATCTGCGATTAATGTTTCAATTTCCGCCGAAGTTGGCTTCATCATGGCTTGTTCAGCTAAGGCTTGAGCGTCAGTAAAATTCACATTACGAATTAATTTTTTAATACGTGGAATTGAAATAGCACTCATACTAAATTCATCTAAGCCTAAGCCTAAAAGCAGGAGCGTTGCTTTTTCATCGCTGGCTAATTCGCCACACATTCCTGTCCATTTTCCTTCAGCATGAGCGGCATCAATAACGTGCTTAATTAAAGTTAATACAGCAGGCGCCATAGGATTATATAAATGAGAAATTAATTCATTACCGCGGTCAACAGCTAATGTGTATTGGGTTAAATCGTTAGTGCCGATACTAAAGAAATCCACTTCTTTGGCTAAAAATTTCGCATTAATGGCCGCAGAGGGCGTTTCAACCATGACACCGATTTGAATGTTTTCGTCAAAAGCGTGGTTTTCTTGACGCAATTCTTCTTTTAATTGGGCAATCACTTGTTTTAATTCACGAACTTCTTCAACGGAAATAATCATCGGGAACATAACCGCTAAATTACCGAAAGCTGAAGCGCGTAATACGGCACGAAGTTGCGTATTGAGAATTTCACGGCGATCAAGAGCAATACGTACAGCTCGCCAGCCTAAGAACGGGTTCATTTCCTTAGGTAAATTCATATATGGCAAGTCTTTATCGCCACCAATATCCATGGTACGTAAGACAACTAAACGGCCATTCATCGCTTCTACGACTTCTTTATATGCCTTGAATTGTTCTTCTTCGCTAGGAAGTTGGTCGCGATCCATAAACAAAAATTCGGTGCGATATAAGCCAACGCCTTCCGCACCATTACGATCTGCGCCATCGCAATCACGAATTGTGCCGATATTTGAAACAACATCAACTTGATGTCCATCAAGGGTAATGGCGGGTAAATCTTTTAATTTAGCCAATTCCGCTTCTTCTTCTGCTAAACGTTCGGCTAATAATTGTAAGCGCAGAATTTCTTCTTTGCTTGGGTTGATATAAACGTGGTTATGGATGGCATCTAAGACTAAAGAATCACCAGTTTTAATTTGTTCTGTGGCATTATTTGTACCGACGATGGCCGGTAATTCTAAAGAACGCGCCATAATAGAAGTGTGCGAGGTGCGACCGCCAATATCGGTGATAAAGCCCAGCACATTATCTAAATTTAATTGTGCCGTTTCAGAAGGCGTTAAATCATAGGCAACTAAAATAACTTTTTCATTTATTTCACTTAAATCAACAATATTGATGCCAAGAATATTTTTAATTAAGCGGTTACCAATATCACGAATATCACCAGCCCGTTCTTTTAAGTAAGGGTCATCTAAGTCTGCAAGGATTTTTGCTTGTTCATCAATAATTTTATTGGCAGCAACGCTTGCGGTGACGAGATGTGTTTTAAGGTAATCAATGATTTCATCTTCAAGCTCTTCATCTTCTAAAATCATAATATGACCTTCAAAGATAGCAGATTTATCTTCACCTAAGTTTTTTTCGGCGCGAGCTTTTATCGCATTAAGTTGTGCGACAGCTTTTTCGCGACCTTGGTAAAAAAGTTGAATTTGTTGATCAATTTCGGACTCTGAAATTTGGCGTGTATCAAAAACGACAGGATCTTCTTTTAAAACTAATGCTTGTCCAAAAACAATGCCAGGAGAGGCAGGAATACCTGAAATCATATGAACCCTCTAGAAATTAGCTAAAAAAATAAGAGCCATAAAGCAAGGCTTTATGGCTAAGGTAAAAGAATTTATTCTAAGGTTGGCATAAGTGCAACTAAATGGTCAACAGCTTGTTGTTCGTCGTCACCTTCCGCTGAGATGGTAACGATAGTACCTTGCGTTAAGTCTAAAGTTTGTAATTTAAATAAGCTTTTTGCACTTGCAGATTTGCCATTAGAAGTGACGTTAATAGTGGAAGCAAAGCCTTTCGCTTCTTTTACAAACCGAGCGGCAGGGCGAGTGTGTAAGCCATTTGCTGCAGTAATTTCAACTTCTTTTGAGTACATACTTGTATCCTTAATGAATGTAATAGCGATGAAAAATATCACCGTTTGAGAACAAATGGTAATGAAATATTACCACCCTGAATCCTTTTAATTTTTGTTTAGTATCAAGTTTCACCGCTGAATAATCAAGGGAGAACCTTATAGATTTTGAAGTATATCACAAAAAACAAGGCAAAATGAATAATAACTCTGCATTGCTTAACGATTTCGATACTTTTTATTAGCGATTTTACAACATTTAATCCGTAGAAAAATGGCGTTGTGCTCGGGTTTCGCTCAAACTTTGAATTAAACGATGATAATTTTCAAAGCGAGTTGGATGAATTTTGCCTTCTTTTACCGCTTCTTTTAAAGCGCAACCAGGGTCATTTAAATGTTTGCAATCGCGGAATTTACAGCCACCTAAAATGCCGTCGAATTCACGGTAGCCTTGTGTAATTTGATCTTCCGTCAAGTGCCATAAACCAAACTCACGAATACCTGGGCTGTCGATTAAATCCCCGCCTTGTGGCAAATGATATAAACGTGAAGAGGTGGTGGTATGTTGGCCAAGGCCCGATATTTCGCTGACTTGATTTGTCAAAGCTTGTTCTTCAGGGAAAATATGGTTAATCAAACTGGATTTGCCCACGCCAGATTGACCGACAAAAATGCTGGTACCTTGCGCCAAAATCTCTACGAGCGTTGACATATTTTCACCGGTTTTAGCGGAAACCATTAAGGTTTCATAGCCGATAGCATGATAAATTTCGAGCATTTTTTCGGCGCGAGCGCGACTTTCAGCATCAAATAAATCCACTTTATTTAGCACAATGAGCGCAGGAATATGCGCGTTTTCGCACATCACTAAATAGCGGTCGATAATATTTAAGGAAAGGGTAGGGAGGACGGCGGAAACAATAATAATGCGGTCAATATTCGCCGCGATAGGTTTTAAACCATCGTAATAATCGGGGCGTAAAATTTCACTTTTTCTTGGGTAAACGCCTTCCACCACGCCACTAATGCCTTGTAATTTTTCATTACCTTGACGCCAAACAACATAATCGCCAACGACAAGGCTGGGTAAAGTTCGGCGTAAGTTACAACGAAAAATTTCTTTATTTTTATCTTCAATATCGGCGTGAGAACCGTAGCGTGTAATGACGCGACCTTCTCGCGTTTCACCGAGCATTTCATCTTGCCATTCCACTTCTTTTTGTTTACGACCTTGGTGGCGATGTAAGGTTTTACTGCGGTTAGCCTGAATACGGCGTTTTTGGTTTTGAGTTAATTTACGTTTAGTCAAAGAGAATCCTTAAAATAGCGTGCTTTTTCCGTTAGAATATACAAATTTACATAGGATACCGAAATTATGAAAACAGATAAAGATAAACAAAATTTAATTTGGATTGATTTAGAAATGACAGGGCTTGATCCAGAAAAAGAGCGCATTATTGAAATTGCCACTATTGTGACAGATAAAGATTTAAATGTGTTAGCGGAAGGCCCTGTTTTAGCCATTCATCAAAGTGAAGCACTGTTAAATAAAATGAGTGAATGGTGCCAGAAAACCCATAGTGAAAATGGCTTAATTGAACGCGTTAAAGCCAGTCAACTTACTGAGCGTGCAGCGGAATTACAAACCTTGGATTTTTTGAAAAAATGGACAGAAAAAGGCGCTTCGCCGATTTGTGGTAACAGCGTGGCGCAAGATAAACGTTTTTTATACGCTTATATGCCAGAGTTAGCCGAGTATTTTCATTATCGTCATTTAGATGTGAGCACGCTAAAAGAGTTAGCACGTCGTTGGAAACCTGAAATTTTAGCGGGATTTCAAAAGAAAAACACGCACTTAGCTTTAGATGATATTCGAGAATCCATTGCGGAACTGGCTTATTATCGTGAACATTTTTTAAAACTTGATTAAAAAGTTTCTCGCGCCGAAATTTATTTTTTCGGTGCGAGGTCTTATTTAGGCGGGTAAAATACTTTCTACGATTAAATGAGCATTAAATTCACGCGTTAAAAGGGCAATTTTGGGGTCTTGTTGTAAAGCCTCGCGCGCTTCTTGACAGAATTGCAAATACAATTTTTTCTGCAACTCTAAAGGCGTAGTCAAACTTGTGTCATCGTTTTCTTGAATCTCTAAACGAAAGTGTTCATTTTGATAAAAATGTTGCAAAGCTTTTTCTAATTCAGGCGCATATTTATTGAGCAAATGACTTTTTTCTCGTCGAATCGCTAATAATAAAGAATCTTTATCTTCTTGCATTTTGGCCGTGCTGAGCGCCATATCTTTTAAAAAGCCTTTAATTTGCATATCTTCCAAGCATTTAGCCCAAGGGTCTTGCGCATAAGCCTGTTGAATAACACGCTGTTGTAAGGCGGGCGTAATACGTTTTTCTAAGGCTTGCTTAATTTCAAGAGGTCGAATGCCGGTTTGTGGCGCTTCGGCCATTTCAGGATTAATCCATTCCCAATGATATTCTTCGGCTAACTGAGGATTTTTTTCCTTAGCGCTAGGCGTTGGAATAAGTACTTCAGGCTTTTCAGCAGGTAAAGAGTCCTGAAAACGTTGACTAAACGTCGAGGCGAGCGGACTTTCTTCTGTTATGGGTTCAAGCTTTTTTTTTTCGTTGTTGCCTTCTAATTGAGCCAGTGCCGATAACACATTGGACAAGCGCGAATTTTTCGGCGCAGGTTTGGTGTTTTGTTTTTCAGTGTTTTCAGCTTTAGCTTGTGTTATAGCGGGCGTTTTTACTGTGGCCGGTGGCGTATTTTGTGCAACAGGCGCTTGGGCGTCTAAATAACGCGAAAGAGGGCGCTCATTTGTTTGTGGCGTACTTTGCGTTGCTGTCACAGCCGTAACGGGGGCTTCAGGAAGCGGAGCCGTTTGTGTAAAGGTTTGTGAGCTAAATTTTGGATGAAAAGCTAAAGCACGCAGTAAAACCATTTCAACGGCCATACGTTGATGAGAAGCATGCTCTAATTCAACAATACCTTGAGAAATGGTTTGATAGAAAAATTGTACGTCTTGCGGAGCAATATGTTGCGCTAAGAAACTTAAAGTATCTTCGCTATTTTGAGCATTAAGTGGCAAGAATTGTAAAATCGCCACTTGATGTAATGTTTCGCAAACGGCTTGTAATAAAGCGCGCCAATCCGCACCTTTATTGCTGGCGTCATCTAAAGCACGCATTAATTGTTCGCCATTACCTTGAGCTAAGGCACTGACAATAGCGCGAGGTTGGGCTTCATCGAGCAAACCCAGCATGGTTTTAACCGTATCGTAAGTTATTGCGCCATTTCCCATAGCGATCGCTTGATCGGTCAAACTTAAGCTATCACGAATACTACCTTGAGCGGCTTGAGCAATTTTTTCTAAAGCTAAAGGTTCAAAGGGTAGGTTTTCCGCTTGCAGAATATGTTGTAAATGGTCTTTAATTTGTAAAGGTTGTAACGCTTTTAAATGGAATTGCATACAACGAGATAAAATTGTAATAGGCAATTTTTGTGGATCTGTTGTCGCAAGTAAGAATTTCACATACTCAGGGGGTTCTTCTAATGTTTTTAATAAGGCATTAAAAGAATGACGTGAGAGCATATGCACTTCATCAATTAAATAAACCTTAAAACGACCTTGAGCGGGTTTATATTGAACGTTGTCCAATAATTCTCGGGTATCTTCAACTTTGGTACGCGAGGCCGCGTCAATTTCGATAAGATCAATAAAACGACCTTCTTCAATGGCTTTGCAATTTTCGCAATGACCACAAGGTTCAGCCGTTACGCCGTTTTCACAGTTTAAGCCTTTAGCAAAAAGGCGCGCGATAGAGGTTTTCCCAACACCGCGCGTCCCTGAAAATAAATAAGCATGATGGAGGCGGTTATCTCGTAAACCATTAGAAAGTGCAGTGAGAACATGTTCTTGCCCCACCACATCGGAAAAGGTTTTTGGGCGATATTTGCGCGCTAAAACTTGATAACTCATGCTTTACCTTATGCTTATTGTTGAAAAATTAATGACCTGGGAAATTGACTAAAGAGTAAGGGGTAACGCCCATCGCTTTTAAGCGATCTTCACCGCCTAAAGAAGGAAGGTTAATGACGAAAGCAGAATGTTTTACATCCCCTTTTAAAGTGCGAACTAACTTAACAGTGGCTTCAACTGTACCGCCAGTAGCAAGTAAATCATCAATAATTAAAACGTTATCACCTTCAACGATGGAGTCCGTGTGAATTTCTAAAGTATCTTCGCCATATTCTAATTGGTAAGATTGCGCTAAAGTTTCACGGGGTAATTTACCTGGTTTACGTACTAAAACGAAAGGAACACCAAGGGCAAGGGCAACAGGCGCGCCGAAAATAAAGCCTCGACTTTCAGTGCCGATAACTTTGGTAATACCTTGATCTTTAAATTGATTTACCATGAGATCAATGCAAGCTTGGAAGGCAACAGGGTTTTCTAATAAGCTTGTAATATCGCGGAAAATAATGCCTGCTTTTGGATAATCAGGGATGGATTTAATGGATGATTTAATCAACGCTAATTTGTTCATTGTATACAACCTAATCGGTTTCAGTTAGTTAAAAAATAAAAAACGGCGTGCATTCTATCACAAAAAATTAAGGCTAACGATAAATATCTTCGCCGTTTTTACGAGTTTTTAATAAGCGTAAGATCCAAACATATTGTTCGGGCGTTGGCGTAACAAAGTTTTCAATCGCTTCATTCATCGCACGAGCAGCTTGTTTCGGATCGTCCGTTAAAGTTAAAGGCGCATTAATTTGCATAATATATTTCCCAGCTTTCGCATCATAACGCGGGAACATAGGTAAAATAATCGCTTTGGTTAATTTCGCCATTTTATTTAGGCTTGGTAAAGTGGCTTTATACGTTGCGAAAAAGTCAACAAATTCACTTAATTCCGCGCCATAATCTTCATCGGGTAGATAATAACCAATTTGCCCTTTACGAACTTGGGTTAAAAAAGGCTTAATGCCATTTTGACGCGCATGAGCAGAGCCACCAAAACGTAAACGGACTTTTGTCCAAAGCCAATCCACTAAAGGATTGCGATGAGGGTTATACATGGCCATGACAGGTAAATCAAAACTGCGTAATAAAATGCCCGCCGTATCAATAGCCCAACCATGTGGCACCATAAAAATGATATTTTGTCCCGCTTTGTGCGCCTTTTCGAAATGTTCCCAACCTAAAAATTCACAACGTTGTTGTAAATGCTGACGTGAGCGAAGGGCAATTTCCCCAATACCAAGCATAACTTGCGTCACTAAGATAAACATTTTATCAATAACTTCTTCACGTTGTGCCGTTGACCATTGAGGAAAGCATTGTTCTAAGTTAATACGCGCACGTTTTCGTTGTTTTTTAGCTTTATGACCAATGATAACGCCTAATTTTTCAGCTAATTTATCACGCCAACGAAAAGGCAATAAGCCAAGCACTAACAAGCAAGCGACACCAAGCCAAACGCCCCAATATTTGGGTAATAAAAATGACCATAACCAACGAGGTTGATAGCCCACACGCGCAGTAAAACGGATATTTTGTTGTGATTTCATAAAAATTGATTGAATTCCTTAAAAAAACCAATGCTGATCATAAACCATTTTTAAGGTTAAGATAAATGACATTAGTACAACCATTGGTCGAATAAGTCTTTGTCCTTTATGGAAGACTAATTTTGCACCAAAATGCGCGCCGATAAATTCGCCAATTAACATAACAAAGCCGACCAACCAGTAGATTTTTCCGCCGAGTAAAAAGAAAAAAAGTGAGGTTAAGTTCGAGGTTAAGTTTAAAATTTTTGCATGGGCTGTCGCTTTCGTTAAATTAAAGCCTAACAAAGTAACAAAGGCTAAACATAATAAAGACCCCGTTCCAGGACCAAAAAAGCCATCGTAAAAGCCAAGACTAAAACTGGCACTAAAAGCAAAAGCGGTATAAGAAATGCGTTTATGTTGTTCTTGTTGCCCTAAATTAGGGGTAAATAGAAAATACAATCCCATCGCAAAGATTAAAAAAGGTAAAACTTCTTTAATTAACGTACTATCAATGAGTTGAATGAGAATTGTGCCAAAAGTAGCCCCTAAAAACATCATAAAAATTAAAAGTTTTATTTGTTTTAAATCTACCATGCCTTTGCGGTAAAAATACCAACTTGCAGAAAGCGAGCCTCCACAAGCCTGTAATTTATTTGTCCCTAAAGCCATAGCTGGTGGCATACCCGTCATGAGCAACGCAGGAATTGTCAATAAACCGCCACCGCCTGCCATAGAATCAATAAATCCCGCTAAGGTTGCAACGGCAAATAATAAAAGTAAGACATCGAAACTTAAGGTCATATTTTCTCCTTATTTCACATGTTGTTCCAATAACAGTTGGCAAAGTGGCGGAGGGGGTGGAATGACAATTTTTTGTGGCGCACTCGGTTTACTTGGTTTTGCTTTTAACCAAGCATAAAGAGAGGCATCACAACCATCGCCTTTAGGAATAGGGGGCTGATTTTCACAATATTTTGCCCCTTTAGGACAATGTAAACGGACATGGAAGTGGGAATTATGACCAAACCAAGGACGAATTTTATTAAGCCAATGACGATCGCCTTTTTCAGTTTCGCAAAGGTGAATTTTGATGGCAGGATGAACAAAAATTCGCGCAACTTTTTTATCGCTTGCGGCAAGTTTGAGCAAGGTTGCTTGTGCTTTGCTCCAATGAGCGTTCACTTTATTGCTTCCGCTATTTACCATTAAATGAGCAAGCCCCGTAGAATGCTCGGCCTCTTGCGTGGAAAGTTGCCCCATTTTAAACCAAATATCCGCATCTAAGCCCATTTGGTGGCTACGGTGACCTGACACAAAACGTCCGCCTGCGGGCATAGCAATATCACTAATTAACATGGTAGGTAAGTTGGCTCGATGAACTTTTTTACCTAAATTTTGCAAATAATCAAACATATCAGGATGAGCAAAAAAACGATATTTTTCACGGCGTACGACTTGGTAGCCAATGCCTTCGAAAGGCAAGGCTTTAGCGCCAATTAAACAGCCATTAGTATATTGACCGATAGGCGTGGCCTTACCTTGAATAGGCTGGCGGATTTTTTGCCAATCTTCCGGATGCTCAGCATAAAGCGCCGGCAAAAAGCAGAAAAAAAAGAAACTCGCACCGAAAAAAGGGCGTTGTATTTTTTTATAAGAAAAAAGAGTCATAAAAATCCTAGCTCAGAATAAATTACAAGCATTGCGCTTTAAAACGTAAATAATGATCCATTAAAACTAAAGCGGTCATCGCTTCTGCAATAGGAACTGCGCGAATGCCCACGCAAGGGTCATGGCGTCCTTTCGTGACCACGTCACAAGGTTCATTTTGTAGCGTAATACTTTTACCGGGAATACGAATACTTGAAGTTGGTTTTAAGGCAATGGTTGCGAGTAAAGGCTGACCTGTACTAATTCCCGCTAAAATACCGCCTGCGTGATTAGATAAAAAGCCATCGGGCGTTAATTCATCACGATGTTGGTGGCCAAATTGATGAGCAACTTGCATACCGTCACCAATTTCCACACCTTTTACCGCATTGATGGACATTAAAGCATGGGCTAAATCGGCATCTAAACGGTCAAAAACAGGTTCACCTAAGCCTACGGGCAAGTTGGTGGCGACAATTTGAATTTTAGCCCCCACAGAATCCCCCGATTTATTTAGATTTCGGAGTAAAACTTCAAAATCAGTGCAAGCCTTAGAGTCCGCACAGAAAAAAGCATTTTGAGCGGTAACATTCCAGTCGATTTGGCAAGGATCATTGACATATTTAGGATCGACAGAAATATCGCCAATTTGAATTAAATGAGCATGAATTTCAATGCCAAGTTTTGCGCGTAAGTATTTTTTCGCAATAGCGCCAGCGGCAACGCGAATGGCCGTTTCTCTCGCTGAGGCTCGGCCACCGCCTCGATAATCACGAATGCCATATTTTTGCTGATAGGTAAAATCGCCATGACCTGGGCGAAATTTATCTTTAATATCGGAATAATCAAAAGAACGTTGGTCTTGATTTTTAATGATAAAACCAATGCTCGTACCCGTTGTTTTACCATTAAAAACACCAGAAAGAATTTGAATTTCATCGCTTTCACGGCGCGCGGTAGTAAAAGGGGATTGTCCGGGTTTACGGCGGTCAAGCTCTATTTGAATATCCGCTTCGCATAAAGGAAAATTAGGTGGCATACCATCTAAAACACCGCCTAAAGCCACGCCATGAGATTCGCCAAAAGTGGTTAAACGAAAAAGTTGACCAAAAGAATTACCTGCCATTATTTAATTTCTCCTGTTTGATGTTGTGCTGAATGCGTAAAGGAACGACTATCAATTTTAATTTCCTCATCCGTTTGCGTATTTTTAATAAAGACGTCTAATTGATTAAAGGCAATGTTAATTTGATGTTCAGCAAATAATTGATTGATACGATGATTTATATCATCAATGCTTTTATTGCGATGACCAATGTCATTCACATAAACGCGGAGTTCGTGATCCAACGTACTCGCACCGAAATTTAGGAAATAAACAGAGGGTTTAGGATCTTTTAAAACAAAAGGACATTCATCAGCAATTTGTAATAAAAGTTGTTTCACTAAATCTAAATCGGAACCGTAAGCGACACCAATAAAAATTTTTACTCGCGTAATTGAGCTGGATAAAGCCCAGTTAACGATGCGTTCGGTCACAAAAACTTTATTCGGCACAATAATTTCTTTGCGATCGAAATCAACCAAGGTTGTGGAACGAATACGAATGCGAGAAACAGTGCCTGAATAATTGCCAATGGTAATGACATCGCCAATACGTACGGGACGCTCAAAAAGAATAATAATCCCAGAAACAAAATTAGCAAAAATTTCTTGTAAACCAAAGCCTAACCCAACGGAAAGTGCCGCTAACAACCATTGCAGTTTTGACCATGAAATGCCAAGAGTAGAGAAGGATAAAACAGCCCCTAAAGCACCAATAAAATATGTGGACAACGTTATAATCGTGTAAGGTGTGCCTTGTGAAAATTTAACATGAGAGAAAAGAACGACTTCCAACACCCCTGGTAAATTACGAATTAAAGCATAAGAGACCAAAACAATGACCATTGCCATCAATAAATTCCATAAGGTAATGGTTTGCAAACTGGTGCCTGTGCTGGTTGTGATGGTTTGTTGCCATAAAGGAATACTTTCTAAATAGTAAGCCACGGTGACTAAATCAGACCAAACCCAATAGAAAAGCGCAATTAAAGTTACGGATAAAGCTAAATCAACCACGCGTAAAACTTGGTCTTTAATTTTTGACACGGCCAACACTTCATCTTCGGCTTTTTGCATACCTAAGAAACTATCATCTAAGTCTTGTTCAGTACGATTTTCTTTTTGTTCTTCAAGTTGTTTTTTCTGCTTTTCTAATAAACGACGATAAGATAAATGACGTGAAAAAACTAATAATGCGCGATAAATCGTATCTTTAAAAACAGCCCATAAGGCAAAAACAAAATATGAAATAATTAAATGATGCATTAAAGTTAAAGCGGTGTAGTAATAACCTAATACCACTAATAAAATTAAACCAATGGGCGCTAAAAAGGCGAGAAGAGACATTCCTTTAAATAAACAAGGTAATACACCGTAATTGATATTGGCATCTTTTTGATACAAACTAATCGATTGATGAATTTTTGGCGCAATAATAATTAAAGAAGAGAGTAAAACAGTAATCGTTAAAAGTTGCCCAATAACATCATTACTTACCCCGCCATCTAAATGCGTAAAAATAGAAACATTTAACCAAAAATAACTGGTTAACATAGAACTTTTAATGAGTTGATTAAAATGTGCCAAACTTTTTTTAGTTAAGCCAAAATGACGAAAACCAATACTATAAGCATGAGGATTTAAAATACGCAACATAAAGGAAAAAAAGAGCCAATACATAGCCATTTTTAAAGACCAAATCCAAGCGGGCAACGGGTTATCAAAAAAGATAAAGGTACTAATTAATAATGTTGCTAAAAAGAATGCCGTATAAGGTAAACAAAGCACAAAAGTTAAAAAAATGGCTTCAGGCGTATAACGTTGGCGATCTTTTTTTAAGGTATTAACACAGGAGTTGATAAATTTTAAACGAGATAAAATCAGTGATTTTTGCCATAAAATGATACAACCTAAGATAATGAGAATTAAACTTGCAAAAGAAGTGGGTACAATATAATCACGCCATTGAGAAAAGTTAATTTCCATGCGTAAATCGTGTAATTCATTTTCTAATTTAGGGAAAAAATGTAAAAACCAAGTGAAATTTATAGGGGCATTACTACGAACCCAAAAACTTTGTTGTTGCAATTGGTTTTGCAAGGCATCACTAATTGCGGTAACTTGCTTTTGGTTTAGCTCAATATTGATGGATAAATTTAATTGATTATTTAATAACTCAATTTCATCAGAAATTAAACGATAACGTTCTTGTAATAATGTCGTGAGTTGTTTTTCTTCTTTTTCACTTAAGGCATCGTTATTTTTTGCCAGTAATTTTTGAATAAAGAAAGAAGTGTCATAAAGATTATCGCGCAATTCAGTTAAATCAAAAATTTTGACGCGTAAATCGGTAATTTGCTTAGATAATCCGTTGATAAGTTTATCTTGAGGCAATAAGTTTTTTTGCTTATTTATAATGCGCGATAAAACTAAAGTACCTTGTAAGGCACTAATTTGCTCATTAATATTGCGCTGAGTTTGTTGTAGGTTATTTAAAACAGATTTAATGCGTAAATTATCTTGAGATAACGCATTTAATTTCGTTGTTTCAGTAATTAACTCTTGGCTTAAAGTTAAATTTAAGCCTTGCTGTTTTGCAATAATCGGATTGATACTTTTTTCAATTTCTTGGGCTTGTTTTAATTGCTCTGCTTGTTGTTGCGTTTCAGCTAATTTTTTTTCATTGATTAAAGTTTGTAATAAAGACTGTTTCGTTTGCAAATGTTGTTGAATAATCTTTTTTTCTTCTAATTGTGCCGAATATAAAGCCAATAATTCACTATCGCCACTTAATAAGGTTTGATTATAATTATTTTGTAATTTAATTAAATTTTCTTCGACTTTTAATTTATATTTTTCTGCCGTTGATATTTTCTCATCAAATAAAATACGTTCAATTTCTTGAATGCGTAATAAATTATTACTTAATGTTTTTTGCGCAATTTCAGGGGTGGCACGTTGAGCGACTAATTTAGAATTGATATTAGCTAAATCACTTTGAATATTTTGCAAATCATTTTGTACGCGGTTGAGTTGATTTTGTAATTCGTTTAAAGATAATTCCTCTAAAGAATGGGAACTCAAGGTTTTTTCTTTTAATTGCTGAATCGTTAAATGCAAAAGTTGTAAATCTTTTGGGGCATTTGCAATACGGTTTGCGAGTAATTGATTTTGATTTTTTTGTAAAGAAATTTGCGCATAAAGTTGTAAGGCATCTTCCAGGTTTTTAATCTTATCTTGATTATCAACTTGTGAAGAAGCATTACTTTTTGCTTGTTTTAATTCTTGTTCTAAAAATGTTTTATTCGGTAATTCAGCAAAGGCTGTATTTACCGAGGTAAATAACAGCCCAAACATGAAAAACAAAAAGAAAAAAGGTGAGGTTATTTTCATTTTTTACTCAATTAATTGTTTTAAAGCAGATTGTAATAATTTACGCGAAATTTTAATGCTTCCTTGCTGGCGATAAGTTTCGCTATCTAAAGGATAATACGCCACGGGATGTTTAAATTTTTCTAAATGCGAGCCAAGCCAATCTTTTAACTCATTAACAATTTGAGGATTAAAGGGCTCATCAAATTCAATCATTGCCACAGGACGTTGCCCAAACTCAAGGTCATTTTTTGGTAACACAAAAACTTGTTTTACTCTTGGGAAGTTGAGAATTTTTCTTTCAATTTCTTCAGGTTGAATATTTTCGCCTCCAGAAATAAATTGATTATCCATACGCCCAATAATGTGCAATTCTCCCTCTTGCCAACAGCCTTTATCTTTCGTTGGAAAATAGCCGTCTTGATTGACAAAAGGCGTAATTTTGCCGTTTTGCCAATAGCCTAAACCTAAGCCTGCGCCTTTTAACTGAATTTCTTCTTTTTCAAGGCGATATTCTCGACCTTGCAAAGCCTGTCCTACGCCGGATTTTTCATCAGCAGGTTTGGCAAATACCGTAGAGGCCATTTCAGTCATTCCGTAACCGCAATAACTTTGAATGCCTTGTGCTTTTAAGGCTTGCGTTAAGGCCACAGGAATACTTGCGCCACCTAATAAAATATGCGCAGTGTGTCGTTCTTGGCTTTCTGTTTTTTTAAGGTACTGTAAAAAACGTTGCGCTTGTGTTGGCACCAAAGAAGCGTGAGTGGCTTGCATTAAAGAAGCATAAAAATCTTCGGTGGAGAAAAGCAAGGTAGCGCCTTGCAAAAGCCAACGCCAAACAATGCCTTGTCCAGAAACGTGATACAAAGGCAAAGATAACAAATAGCGACTTTGAGCCTCGAATTGCATTAACTGACAAACGCCTTGCGCATTGCTTAAATGCCCTTCTAACGAATGGACAACCGCTTTAGGCAAACCTGTTGAGCCAGAGGTTAAGGTTAAGGTCGCAGGGCGATGAAAATCCATCGAAACGCCGAGAGAGAAAATCTCACTCGCACCGAAATCTTGGATTAACTGACAGGAAGATTTTAAGGGCGTAAGGTGAGTGGCATTATCATCACAATAAAAAAATTGAATTTGATTTTGCTGAAAAAGATCGTTCACTTTTTCTAAAGCAAAAGCCGGATTGATGCCTAAAACGCGCGCGCCTAATTGCAAGCTCGCTAAGTACAGCAGTAATAAATCGAGATTATTTTTACCGCATAAAGCGACGCCTGAATTTTCACGAACCCCTTGTTGGTGTAAAGCACAAGCGAAGGATTGAATTTTTTGCCCAAGTTCCAACCAAGAAAAAAGATTGCCTTGCGCATCGCGCAAAGCAGGGGAGGTTTGCATTTTTTCTGCTTGGGCATAAGATTGCCAAGGAAAGAGCATGCTTTTATCCATTAAAAAAATTGGCGAATTTTTTCAATTAGCGTTTGAGGTAACTGCATTTCGCTCATGGTTTTTTCAATCATCAACATTTTGCGTTGACGATTGGTATTTGTAATCACCCAAAACGGACTTTCTGGAATGTGTTTCGGTTTTGTGTGATTTCCATAACTTAATAAAGTTTCTTCATCGCGCGCAAAATAAATTCTTGTATGACCTTGAAGCGGTTCTACGGCAGCGGCAAAGCCTTCTGGATTTTCTTTATATAAAAGGCTTAACACTTGTAAAAAGCGGTTAACGCCTTTTTTCTCTTGTTGAAAAGCATCGCTGTTGAGTAAATTTTCCATTTGTTGCGTAACATGGATCAACATTTTTGACGCACCTTTTTTGCCTTTCGGACTTTTTTTCGGCGCGACTTGATCTTCTTCAAAGGTTTCAAACATAGAAATAGTTTCACCCACCTCAGGTAAAGATCGATCATTTAGGCATTGCGGGAAATTTAATAAGCGACGTAAAATATCAGAGGGACTTTCTTCGCCAATGGCTTCCGTTTGGCTCGCAATGTATTGATAAAGTTCGTCATCAAGTTTTACAATTTTCATCTTTTCGTCCTTGTTGCTTGATCTATTTAAAGTTTTGCCACATTATAGCGACTTATTTTTAAATACTCTATGCAAAAATGATATCAAATAAAAAATTACTTAATTTTGAATTCACGCCTCATGCAGAAAATACCAATGCGCCCGTGCTGGTTTTTATCCATGGTTTATTTGGTGATTTAAATAATTTAGCCGTGATCGCCCGTGAATTTATGGGAAAATACAGTGTGTTACGCTTGGATCTGCGTAATCATGGAAAAAGTTTTCATACAGAAGAAATGAATTACGATCGCCTAAGCGAAGATGTGATCTTGCTTTTAGATCATTTGAATTGCCATAAATATGTTTTAATTGGTCATTCAATGGGTGGAAAAACCGCGATGAAAGTGGCGGCGAAACGTCCCGATTTAGTCGAAAAATTAGTAATTCTTGATATGGCTCCCGTAAATTATGGCGAGCATGGTCACCGTGAAATTTTTAGCGCTTTAAATGCGGTAAAAGAAGCACAAGTGAAAACGCGCCAAGAAGCTAAGCCTTATTTATCCGCCTATATTGATGATGTGAGCGTACAACAATTTATGCTGAAATCTTTTGATGCGAATATGCCTGAACGTACGCGTTTTCATCTTAGTGCCTTAGAAAAAAATTATTTAACTTTAATGGATTGGACGCCGATTTATGTGGATATTCCCACTTTATTTATTAAAGGGGGGAATTCCGATTATATTTTGCCAAGCTATCAAAAGGCGATTTTAGATCAATTTCCTAAAGCCAAAGCCTTTGTTATACAAGGCTGTGGGCATTGGATCCATGCAGAAAAACCGACTTTTGTTATTCGTGCGATCGCGCGTTTTTTAAATGAAAATAATGCAAGTGAAAAAAGAGAAAATTAACCTAAATAAACGGAATAAATAAGATTTTATTTCCCCTGTGAAGCGTGGTATACTCCACGCACTTTTTTTACTAGTAGCTTATCATTCTCAATTAGAGCTACCTAAACTTCAGTGATTTGACAATGGCGAAACAAGATGCAGATTGCATAACTTTAGATCTGTTCGCTACTACCTCAAAAATCGGACGCCCGCGAACAAATCCACTGACCCGCGAGCAACAGTTGCGGATTAATAAACGCAATCAATTACGTCGTGACCGTTCATCAGGATTGCGTCGTGTGGAATTGAAGTTGCATAAAGATTTGGTTCAACAATTAGAAAATCTTGCGTCTGAAAGGGCAGTTAGTCGTTCAGAAATTATTGAAAAAATTTTACAAAACTATTTTTTAAATCAAGGAAATAAATAATGGCTATTATTGGTTTATTTTATGGCAGTGACACAGGTAACACTGAAAATGTTGCAAAAATGATTCAAAAACAACTTGGCTCTGAGCTAGTGGATATTTTTGATATTGCCAAAGCAAGCAAAGAAGACGTAGAAAAATACGATTTTCTTATTTTTGGTATTCCAACATGGTATTACGGTGAAGCGCAATGCGATTGGGATGATTTCTTCCCAAGTTTAAATAACATTGATTTTACGGATAAAGTTGTGGCTATTTTCGGCTGTGGTGACCAAGAAGATTATGCCGAATATTTCTGTGATGCAATGGGCGATATTCGTGACATCGTAGAAAGCAAAGGCGCAGTAATTGTTGGCCATTGGTCAACAGAAGGTTATAGCCATGAATCTTCTCGTGCGTTAGTGGATGATAATACTTTTGTAGGTTTATGTATTGATGAAGATCGTCAACCAGAATTAACCAACGAACGTGTAGAAAAATGGTGTAAACAATTACACGATGAAATGTATCTTGCGGAATTGGCTTAATAAAGCATAGGCAGAGAAAAGGAGAAAAACATGTCTGAAGAAAATATTCAAAGTTTAAAAAAAGCGGGTTTAAAAATTACAGAACCACGTTTAACAATCCTTAACTTAATGCAAAAAAATCGCGATAGAATGCAACATTTTACGGCAGAAGATGTCTATCGTTTATTGATTGAAGAAGGGGAAGAGATTGGTTTAGCGACGGTTTATCGTGTGTTAAATCAGTTTGATGAAGCGCACATTTTAATTCGCCATAACTTTGAAGGAAATAAGTCAGTTTTTGAAATCAATCCAAAAGAACATCACGATCATATTATTTGTGTTGATTGTGGTCGAGTGTTGGAATTTAAAGACGAATTGATTGAATCACGTCAACGCCAAATTAGTCAAGAACACGGCATTACTTTAGAAAATCACAGCTTATATTTATATGGCAGATGCAGTGATAAAGAAAAATGCCAAGCTTATAGCCAAGCGCATAATCACAATAAGAAAAAATAGTGAAACAATAAAAAAGGCGGTTTTAAGACCGCCTTTTTTTATTTATTTTGTCTCTAGCCATCTAATGGTACAACTAACATATCGACATTGATGCTGTTCATAACTTGACGAGTAGAAGACATTAGTTTGCTCCAGAAATCTTGATGATGACCGGTAACCAATAAGTCAACGCCAAGTTTGTTAATAGCATCAGAAAGCGCTTGTACTAAATCCCCATTACCACTTAATTTTTCCGTAATTGGATAATCTACTTTTTCAGCTAATTGTAATAATGCTTGGTGACTTTCATTGGTTACGCGTTCTTGCATAGATGTCATATTAACATCAATTAAGCCTGTATAAAGATCGGAGAAATTTACATCAACGTGAATGATGGACAATTTAGCCTCATGTCGTTGAGCAATACCTGCGGCTTTTTTAAGTAAAACTTCACTTTCTTCTGAAAGATCAACGGCAACTAAGATATGTTGATACATCGTAATCTCCTTGTGTTGTGTCTTAATGTGGTTGAATCATAGCACTGTGAAAAGGAAAAAACTTCGTGTGAGATCACATTTTTCAAAAAATCTTTCGATTTTTTCTTGCAAAAAATTATACTTAACGTTTGAATAATGCCAGCTAAAAAAAGGAAAAACTATGCAAGAATTACGCCAAATTATCGCTCAATTACGCAATCCAGAAGGCGGTTGTCCTTGGGATTTAAAACAAACTTTCCAAACGATGATTCCGCATTTATTAGAAGAAAGCTATGAAGTTGTTGAAGCCATTGAACAACAAGATGTGGCTAATTTACGTGAAGAATTAGGTGATTTGCTCTTGCAAGTGGTCTTTTTAAGTCAGTTAGCGCAAGAAGCGGAGATGTTTACTTTTGATGAGGTGATAGAAGAGTTAAAAGAAAAATTAATTCGTCGTCATCCCCATGTTTTTGCCAATGAAACGGCGCAAAATGAAGAGGAGGCGCTCGCTAATTGGAATAAAGTGAAAGCAAAAGAACATCAAGAAAAAGGTGCGACATCCATTTTAGATGACATTCCGCAAGCTTTTCCGGCTTTAATGCGCGCCGAAAAATTGCAAAAGCGTTGTGCGAAAGTGGGCTTTGATTGGCCAGAAATCGAGCCTGTTTTTGCGAAAGTGGCAGAAGAATTACAAGAAGTGCGCGCAGAGGTGGAAAAAACACCAAGAAACCCTATTTTAATCCAAGAAGAAATGGG